>QIEW01000175.1 GCA_003230535.1 bacterium | reverse complement strand
CGAAAGCGGGAATCCATAGGTTTTAACCGGTCTGGATTCCTGGTCAAGCCAGGAATGACAAAGATCATATGTCCTTAAGTGAACTGCATTGGGTTTAGGCGCGTGACAAATATTTTCCTTCCCGGGTATCCACTTCTACCGTATTCCCTATCTCGATAAACCGAGGCACCTGGATCACCAGGCCAGTCTCCAAAGTCGCCGCCTTAGGGGAAGCAGTAGCCGTCGCTCCCTTTAAGTTTGGCTCGGTCTCGGTTACTTTTAGCTTGACCGTTAAGGGGAGTTCAATGTCCAGAGGAACGCCCTTACAGTAATTTATAGTAACCTGGGTGTTCAGGAGAAGATAGTCCACCACTTCCCCGATAACATCTTTGCCGAGCCCTATCTGTTCATAAGTTTGGGTGTCCATAAACCAGAATTGGTCTTCATCTCGATAGAGATATTCCATTTGGCGAGGCTCCAGGACAACTCTTTCGAGCTTGTCTTCAGACTGAAAGCGATGCTCATAGCCGGTCCCTGTCTTGAGGTTCCTGAGTTTGGTGATTATCATTCCCCGCCGGTTTTGTAATGCCAGATGCTGGACGCTAAGCAGCCGGTGGGGGTCGCCGCGGAAGAGGATGACCATATTTTGTCTAAGTTGAATGCCTGTTATCATAATAAATAGTTTGTGTTAGTCCTTACGTTTTGGATTTGGATTATTCATAAATCCATGGCAAACATTGATGATATTATTTGAATACAGCTAGTTATAGAATAACGGTCAAAAAACAAAATTTTCGTGCAAATCACCGAAAACTCCCGCTATGGAAGCGACCAGCGGGAGCGTGTTTATGATCCCGAATTATTCGGGTGGATTTGGAAACGGTTTATTTTGTTCGTTTACGAGAATAATTTTGGGTGTCCAGGCGCTGCACTCCCGATCATCCACCAGGCAGTAACTGACGACAATTACAATATCCCCTACCTGGGCTAACCTGGCGGCGGCCCCGTTTAAGCATACTACTCCGGTATCGGCGGGACCCGGCTCGACGTAAGTCTCAAATCGCTCCCCATTGGAGATATTATAGACGGCCACCTGCTCATAAGGTATGATCTTGGCCTGTTGGAGCAGCGTATTGTCTATGGTAATACTACCCGGATAGTGCAGTTCGGCTTCAGTGACCCTGGCCCGGTGGATCTTAGATTTAAGTACAATCCTAAACATCTTTTTTGATACTCCATTTCTTTTTCTTGCCCAGTTATTTCTTATGTAGTATTATATCAAATGTCTTAAACATATGTGAAGTTTTATTTTTACTAACCAGCCATAACTTAAGAAACATCCCTATAATACAAAATGAAGCCCAGATTATTTATTATTGACGGACATGCTTATATCTACCGGGCATTCTATGCGATTCCCTACCTGACCAACTCCAAAGGAATGCCTACCAATGCCGTCTACGGCTTCACCCGAATGCTCCATAAGATTATTGATCAGGAGAAACCGGAATATATTGCGCTGGCCTTTGATGCCGGCGCGCCTACTTTTCGGCATCAGCAATATGCCGATTATAAGGCGCAACGTCCCAAAATGCCCCAGGATCTTATCTGTCAACTTCCCTATATTAAACAAGTCGGAGAGGCCTTCAGCATCGAAGCCTTGGAGATGCCCGGATATGAGGCGGATGATATTATCGGCACGCTGGCAAAGCAGGCGGTTAATTTCGGGGTGGAGGTAGTGATTGTCTCGGGTGATAAAGATACCTTCCAACTGGTGGATGATAATATTAAGGTGTTTGATGAGATGCGGGGAGTATGGTATGACCGGGAGAAGGTGAAGGAGAAGTTCGGGGTGGAGGTGGAACAGATGGTAGACATGATGGCGCTGATGGGTGACAGCGCAGATAATGTCCCGGGTGTCCCGGGAATTGGCGCTAAGACTGCGGTAAAATTAATCCGGCAGTTCGGCGGCTTGGAAAATATCCTGGCAAATGTTGACCAACTAAAAGAAAGGCAGAAAGAAAACCTTTGCCGGCATACTGAAAGCGCCAGATTAAGCAAACAACTGGTTACTATCTGTACGGATGTTCCTATCTCGTTTAATAAGCTGGAAGAGTTTGCCAGGAAGGAATACGATACTTCAAAACTTGTCGCGCTTTTCCGGGAAATGGGATTTATCAGCCTGATAAAAGAATTTGGACAACCGACGACAGTAAAAGGAATACAATACCATGCGATACTTACAATGGCCGAATTTCAATCCCTGCTCTCAAAAATTCGCCATACAAAGGCTTTTGCGATAGATTTGGAGACTACCGGCCGGGATCCTATGCTGGCCGAAATAGTGGGTATCTCCCTCTGTTTTGAACCCGGCAGTGCGTATTATATTCCCTTGGGTCATAGATACACCGCCGCTCCGCCCCAATTGTCTTTAGAATATGTACTTGATGAGCTTCGTCCCCTTCTCACTGACCCGGCGGTAGCTAAATATGGACAGAACGCTAAATATGATATGCTCATATTAAAGCGGGCTGGGCTGGATTTGACGGGTTTAGGTTTTGACACCATGGTCGCATCGTATGTACTTGCTCCCACAAAGCGCAATCATAATCTGCAAGCGCTGGCGCTGGAGTTTCTCTGCCGCCCAACCACATCCTATAAGGATGTAGTAGGAACTGGAGTAAAGCAGATAAACTTTGCCCAGGTTGATATCAAGACAGCCGCCGACTATAGCGGCGAGGATGCCGAAGTGACTTTTGCCTTGGCAGCCGAACTAAAGCCGATGCTCACTGAGGCGGGCTTAGATGAGCTTTATCAGAAAATAGAGCTTCCGTTGGTAGAGGTGCTGGTGCAGATGGAGGAGAATGGGGTGCTGATTGATCCCCCGGTGTTGGAGCGGATGTCGGTGGATTTGGATGTACAGTTGGAGCAGATCAGCCGCCGGATATATGGTTTGGCCGGTCTGGAGTTTAACATTGATTCACCTAAGCAGTTGGCTGAAGTATTGTTCGACAAACTCCAACTGCCCGTGATTAAAAGGACTAAGACCGGACCTTCCACCAACGAAGAGGTTCTTATAGAACTGGCGCTGCTCCATGAGCTCCCGACGGAGGCTTTGGAGTATAGAAAGCTCAGGAAACTAAAAAACACCTATGTAGATGTCCTGCCCCAGATGATAAACCCAAACACGGGCCGGCTGCATACCTCGTTCAACCAGACCATCACGGCTACCGGACGGCTCTCCAGCAGCGAGCCTAACCTTCAGAACATTCCCATCCGGACGGACTGGGGACAGAAGCTCAGAAAAGCCTTTGTGCCTGAGCCGGGATGGCTGTTTCTGGCGGCCGATTACTCCCAGATTGAACTCCGGGTGCTGGCGCATATGTCCGGGGATCCGAAGCTGGTCGGCGCTTTCCTGGAGAAGGAGGATATTCACCGGCGGACGGCGGCAGAGGTATTTGGAGTGGACGTGGGAGAGGTGGACGCCGATATGCGGCGCAAAGCGAAGGTGATCAATTTCGGTATTGTTTATGGGATGGGCGCCCATGGGTTATCGCGGGAGTTGGGAATTAGCCGCGGGGAAGCTAAAGATTATATCGACGGCTATTTTGCCCGTTATCCGGTAGTAGCGGAATTTATTGAGAATACCATAAATGAGGCCCGGGAGCAGGGTTATGTAAGTACCTTATTCGGTCGCCGGCGGGCTATCCCGGAGCTTTCTTCTAAAAATCGCACTATCCGCCAGTTCGGTGAGCGCACCGCCATAAACTCGCCGATCCAGGGAACGGCCGCCGACATCATCAAGCTGGCCATGCTCAACCTCCACCACAAGCTCAAGGCGGAAGGTTGGCAAGCCAGGATGATCTTACAAGTGCATGACGAGCTTATTTTTGAGGCGCCGGAGACGGAGATGGAGAGGTTGAAATGTCTGGTAGCAAAGGGAATGGAGGGGGTAGCCAAACTAGCGGCGCCCCTGGTGGTAAATCTGGCGGTGGGGCATACCTGGGCTGATGCCAAGTAAACAGCCCAAAGGAGAGAGCCCCTTAAATAAGGTCAACGATCACAGGTCATTATACTGTAGTCCTTGTTGACGTGACACCATAGCCGGACAACTTAATGGGATTGTTTGATCGTTTATATAACTATTTTTGTCGGGACCCCGTTGATTGTATAATTGCTGTGGTCATTACCGTTATAGCGATCATATTTAGCGCTATTAGTGGAACCTTTTTTAAAAAAAGTTCCCCAGGTGACAAATCAACTGCTCCGCCACAAAAACCCGATTCTAATAACCATAAATCGTGATACTCCGTTTTTGAACCAGGTTCCCTTCCAGTGCAGCATTTCGTAAGTTTTTAGTGACTTAGAACATTTTAAAGTACCGTTTGTGGTTTTTTTGTGCAGTCATGTCCTGGAGACCTGATAGCGGTTTTCGGAGGTGTCAGATTTCCTGAATCTGACACCACAGAAAAGGAAGCCAGCTGTAAGATAGATTCTGTTTGTTCCACCGGCAAAGGAGGCGAATTTAACAAGGCAATACTTTGGGTATCTGCTGCTTTGGTTGGCTTTTTCATAGCTGTTCCTTACTTGCTAGACTGGCTACTCGGATAAGGGAGGTGTTTGAAATGAACGGTGGCATGGTAAAAACATTCTTCATTTTTTCCACTACTATGTTTTTCCTTATGGGAGTTGTAATGGCTAGCGAGGCCTGCTGCTCGGAAGGCGCCAAGATGGTAGTACTCAAGGTAGAGGGAATGACTTGTGCCTCCTGCAATGTGGCGGTAAATATTGCCTTGAGAAAACTCGATGGGGTAGTGGAAGCCACTGCCAGCTATAGACTGGGTCGGGCTGAGGTGGAGTATGTGCCGGAGAAGGTAACGCCCAAACAGATGATAGAGGCAATAAACAAGCTTGGTAAATATAAGGCCGGCATCTATAAGGCTAAAGGAGGGCATAAGCGTTAACTTTGCAATTGACATTTTTTGTGCTTCGATGTTTCGGCTTGTCTCAAGCCGAAAGCGTTAAGGGCAGCGGAGCCCCTGTTAAACATCGACCCGCAAACCCATCAAAGTTATCCTATACTATCCCTGATTGCTCCCGGCAACCATCACGACAGCCTCTTTTTGCCATATCTGGTGCAGTTGGACAGGCCATCGGCCTTGATATCCGGGTAATAGCCACCGACGAGGGCTATGCCGATGCCGAACAAAATCAGCAAATTCATAAGCAGTGCGGGGTTACCGTGCTCAGCGCCCCCAAGAAAAAGGTTTTATACCATTATGCAATCTAAGTGTTATTAATAAGCAAGATAACATACTCCGTTGGTGCGGGAAAAATTATGTGGTATTACCAGTTAAATGCGGCCATTTAGAGGTAGAGGTTCCACCTGGTTGTTATTACCTAAAGGCGGTGTGGAGCTTCTGGTTGGAGGGAAATGTTTACTATGTTAATCACTTTACGGATGCAGCCATTGTTCAGGCATGTTGTGGTCAGACAGTTTGTGTAAAACTCTTCAACCCCGGCATTCATCGCTGCGGAACGATAGTTGTACGTGCAATCAGAGATCTCGTCCAGAAAAAGGCAATTAGGCCCGAGATGGCAAAACAACACGAAGTGGCTTTGAATGCAATTCTGGCTGTTGTACCAAAACCGATTAAAGATTTCGAATTAGCTCATCTTGATGAAATAGAGAATTTGGCAAAGAATAAAGGAAACGAGCCAAAGGGAGATTGCTGTGAGGATGGGTAGGAAGTTATAATAGGATGGCAAGGTGCCGGATATGCTATATTTTAGCTAAATGGCCGTTGGCAAATTCGGCGCCTCTAATCCTAATATAAGGGGCAGATTAAGTCCGCCGCCTCAGCCTCATATTTCTCAATCTGCTTTTGCAGGTCGGCCACCTGCTGTTTCAACTGCTGGTTTTCACTGTAGCTTCTTGATTAGCGTGTCTTTATCTTCCGTAACTGTATCCTTCTTAGCTCCCTCATTCTCTAAAGGAGCCTGTGACGCCCCTTCCTGTTTTTCTTTCTCTTCCGCCATTTGATTCCCTCCTTGAAATCGGTTGTCGGTTAATGGTTGTCGGTTGCTGGTTGATTATTTTTGTCATTTAACTGACAACTGACCACCGACAAATGACTAACCGTAGTTATTTTGGCGTTCTCATCCGCCCCCTTTTTATCTAGTAACCCCAGGCCGGTAAAGGTGACCCCGTGCAGGATTTCATGCGCCGGCTGACCGTTGAACTCCCCGCCCTTATGATATGGGGATTTCATCAGGTCATTGGCGAATATGTGCTAATGCCATGATTTTTAAGGAACTATTTTTCTTGTAAATTAAGAGTAATTTTGCTATAAAATATAGGGGCGCCTAATTTGAGCGATTCTTTGATCGGAACAGAACTTTTATTCAACAATATCAAAATAATAACCATTTACGAGCTTTCACCCATTGGGTGATAACTATAAAATGGGACAAATTCAAGTATATCAATCTATTACTCAAATTTTGTTTATAAAAACCGCTCAATTTAGGAGGTAGTTTGCTGTAAAGAACCTACCAAAGTAGCCAAATGTGTTTTGGTGATAAAACATGAGGTCTGAAATATACATAACGCATAAAAGTTGCATTGTAACTGGCATTAGACGGACTAATGTAAACAGTTATGTGTAGAGTGGATTTGTCTAAGATTGAAGGTAAAATTTCCTGATAAGAAACAATCTCAGTTTTTGAAGAGGAGAAGTAAAATGGGTTTTAGTCAGGTAAAAATAGATGAAATTAAGAAACTTAGTGTATCTGAAAAAATTCTAATTGTTGAAGAAATATGGGATAACATCCTGAAAAATGACGAATATCCCGAATTGACAGAGGCTCAGCAGGCAGAACTAAATAAAAGAATTGACGACTACCAGGCTAATCCTCAAGGGGGTAGAACATGGGATGAGATCAAAAATAATCGGTTCATCCGGTTTTAGCGTACTTGGTGTATGTATGTAATGGTAACGAGGCGGGAGGGAATGGTTAGTAGTTGACAAAAAGGTGGACATGG
>QIEW01000296.1 GCA_003230535.1 bacterium | reverse complement strand
CAGGAGGTACGTCAACTTGTTTTGTAAAAAACTCAGGGAAACACATAATATAGCCTGTAAATACAACAACATTTATATCGAACTCAGGTTACTATAGGTTATATAGTACCGCTTCCCAAAAACTCCGTCAAGATTAATTTATGAAAATATGCCCAAAATACCCCGCCAATTTGGGTTGAAGGTATATTCAGGGCATCGGGGGGGGGAGTAGCAAGAGTTATGGAGCCCCCTTATACCAAATTTAGTTCTCTGAGAGGGTTGATCCGGACTTAATGGATGGGGTGGGAACGTCAGCCCAAATAATTGGAGTAAATAAGCGGTGGATTTGGGAGCTTAGATTAGGTTGACAACCGCGGGCAACTCCATTATGCTATATATCTATATAGAGGTTTATCTCTTTTAACCTCAACCAAAGAAAGGTGCGGCGTTAATTATGCTCTATGAAATGCAGGTTAAAGGATTAGCGTTAGACCCCGTGACTAACATTCCTATCATTATCTTAAAAGGGAGTAAAGAAGCCAAGTCTTTACCCATTTGGATTGGTATCTTTGAGGCCAATGCTATCGTAACCGAAATGGAAAAGCTTGCCCCGGCAAGACCGATGACTCATGATTTGCTCAAAAATGTTATTGGCGGATTAGGAGCCCAAGTAGCCCGGGTAGTCGTCACCGACCTCATAGACAACACCTTTTACGCCAATATTGAATTGACCTTGGACGGTAAAACAATCTGTATAGATTCCCGGCCCAGCGATGCGATTGCGGTAGCTCTGCGAGTCGAAGCCCCTATTTATGTGGACGAAGAGGTTTTAGTTAAGGCCCAAAAAATGGATATGTCCCGCGAGGAAAACGAGTTAGATAAGTTAAAGAACTGGCTTAAAAACTCCAAACCTGAAGATTTTGGTAAATACAAGATGTAAGGTGGTAGGTTTCTCCTTCCCAATTAGTGGGGTAAATAATTAACTCCTCACTTTTATAGATGTTTCGGTCTGTCTCAGGCCGAAACCAAAGCAGGGCGCCGCTACCCTTAGCGCTTTCGGCTTGAGACAAGCCGAAACATCGGAAATCGAAACCGATGACTTATTTAAATACGACTCCTTAGTGGGATAAAGCTGGCGGAGACTTAAAAAACAAATCTGTTTATAGGGATGGGTAATTTTTCTCTATGGGCGGGCGGTTTTTTCTAATGAAGAGGAACTTATCCGCACTATATCGACATATAAGTCATTTCGGCCATTATTGGCTGCCGGTGATTTTATATGCCGGAGTTACCTTTTCCCTCTCTTCTCTTCCCGGTGCAGCTTATCCTGATGCTCCACTGGAGACGGATAAACTACTTCACATGCTTGAATATGCTCTGTTTGCCTTCCTGCTCTACCGCGCGCTGGCTCATTCCCCCAAATCTTATCTGTTTAAATATGCCTTCGGGTTAAGTATACTAGTATCGTCATTTTTCGGGCTGACGGGAGAGTTCCAGCAGCTATTTGTCCCGGGGCGTTCCTTTGAGCTTGCGGACATATTCTCAAATGTATTTGGTTCAATTGTTGCGGCAATAGGATATAGGAGCGAGTTATTATAGGCGCAAGGGCTTAATGCTGATAAATGGCAAGCCCCTATACCGCTGATGATGTTATCGGGATGGAGATCAGGTTCGTATTTTCAGATACTTATTAATGATGGTCTTGTCATTTTAATTGTAGGATGGGGAATTAATTATGCGTAAATTCTTTGGTACCGATGGTATTCGCGGCGTGGCCAATATGGAACCGATGACAGTGGAAATGGCCCTAAAGTTAGGACGGGCTGCGGCCCATGTTTTCCGCCGGGATACCGGTCGGCGGCACCAGTTTGTTATTGCTAAAGACACCCGCCTTTCAGGGTATATGTTCGAAAGCGCCTTGGTCGCGGGATTATGTTCGATGGGAGTGGATGCAATTTTAGTGGGGCCGATGCCTACTCCGGCTTGTGCTTTTATCACCCGGTCATTGAGGGCTGACGCCGGGATAATGATCTCAGCCTCCCACAACTCTTATGAAGATAATGGAATAAAACTTTTCTCCCGTGAGGGATATAAACTTCCTGATGAGATAGAGCTTGAATTAGAGCGTCTCCTCTCCGGAAGCGAGATCGATTTTATCCAGCGGCCTACCGCTACCCAAATAGGTAAAGCCTACCGAATTTCGGATGTCGAAGGAAGATATATTGAATTTCTAAAAAGCTCTTTTCCAAAGGGCATGACGGTTGAGGGATTTAATATAGCGCTGGATTGCGCCAATGGGGCTACTTATCAGGTGGCCCCCGCAGTATTTGCTGAGTTGGGGGCCAAAGTATTCGTCTACTGTGACAAGCCGAACGGTGAAAATATCAACCGGGGCTGCGGCTCACTCCATCCTAAAGTAATAAAACAAGGCGTCCGTAAACATCAGGCACAGATAGGCATCTCTTTCGATGGTGACGGTGACCGGGTAATTTTTGCCGATGAGCACGGACAAAAGGTGGACGGAGACCAGATTATGGCAATGTGCGCCCTGGAAAGATTACGCCAGGGAACTTTACATGGAGACACGCTTGTGGCTACGGTAATGAGCAATCTGGGTCTGGATATAGCTTTGCGCCAGGCAGGAGGCAAAGTTGTGCGAACTCGGGTTGGGGATCGCTATGTGATCGGAGAAATGTTAAAACATGGTTATAATTTTGGCGGGGAGCAGTGTGGACACATGATTTTCCTCGATTATAACACCACCGGGGACGGGATCCTGGCGGCCTTACAGGTGCTGGAGCTTATGCAGAAGACGGGTAAACCTTTATCTGAGCTGGCTGCCTGTATGGAGAAAATACCCCAGGTTAAACGAGAAGTAAGAGTCAGGGAAAAGAAGAACTTCCGCCAGATGCCCGAGGTGGAAAAAGTTATTCAGGAAGCCAAAGCAGTATTGGGTAATGACGGTCGGGTATTAGTGCGTTATTCCGGCACCGAGAATGTGGCGCGGGTCATGCTGGAGGGCCAAGACATAAACCAAATTGAACAACTAGCCCACCGGATTAACCAAAAGCTGGAGGAGGAAATTGGGTGCCGTCCCCAAGCAAGCTAAAAGCCATCTTCTTTGATATAGACGATACGCTGTTTTCTACCTCGGGGTTCGCCAGAGCCGCCAGAATGGCGTCGGTAAAAGCCATGATTGGAGCCGGCCTGAAAATGGAGGCGGAAGAATGTTTCCAAGAGCTATCCGAAGTAATCGAGGAGTTTGGCTCCAATTTTGAGCGCCATTATGACAAGGTGTTGCTGCGCGTCCCCAGAGAAAGATATGCGGGGATAAGCCCGGCGATAATTATTGCTGCCGGCATGGTAGCTTACCATCAAACCAAATTCAGAGAACTGCGGCCTTATCCGGATGTGGTGGAGGTATTTAAACTACTTTCCCAAACTCCGCTTATTTTGGGAATCATTACCGCCGGTTTGGAAATTAAACAGGCGGAAAAGCTGATTCGGCTGGATTTGACTAGATATATTCATCCCAGAGCTATTTTTATTACCGATCAATTAGGCATTGGGAAACAGAACCCAAAACTCTATCAATTAGCCTGCCAGCATATGGGCCTGGTTCCCGCCTGCTGCATGTATGTAGGTGATCACCCGCTTTATGATGTGGATATCCCTAATAAGGTAGGTTTGATTACAGTCCATAATAAGCGATCCGGCAAGTACCTTAAGATGAAAGGGAACACTGATCCCCGTTATGTCATAAAAAACATGTGGGAGCTGGTCGATATCCTGCGCCGGGAGTTTGGTATGCACATATAATATTGATGGTTTCGTAAAAAGTTGTCATTTTCGCGAAAGCGGGAATCCATACCGATTTTAACTACCTGAAAACACTGGATTTCCGTTTGCACTGGAATGGCATGAATATATATTTTTTGACTTTTTACGAGTTCATCAATATTCACTCCCAAACCGCTTCTAATATTTGGCTCATCCAGGTTTTCGGGTCTTATACCAAGTTGCCTTCATATGTCGTAAAATAGGGGAGGTCAGGCAGCGCTGCCCCTTGCCGATAGATATCTCATCAATAGCAATCCAGCACAACGATTTAAGCGGTATCCGGGAAAATCGCCTCTTCAGGCAGTGTTTCTGGATATCCTTGATTACATCCCAACTAACCCCCAAATGCCGGGCTACATCCTGGATGGTCATGTGTTGCAATAAAGTAAAGCACATCACAAAATGCTATTCACTACATCCAATCACCTGATTGACCTTGCCCATCCATCAGGGTCAATGACCCCAGCATAAGAAATCTCTTATGCTCCGCAGAACCTATCACCACTAATAATTAACCCCATAATAGCTGAACTCATAAACATGCAGTTTTAAGCATTTTTTTAACAAAGGATAAAAACAGGACTAATACCAAATAGCTTTTAAAGATAGAAATATGAATCAGATATAGTCTTATATATCAATATCATATGTAAACTTAGCGACCTCAGGGCAGGTTGAACTTAGCGCACCTTCGGTGCGGGCTTTTTGTGGTTCCCTCCCCCTTGATGGGGGAGGTTAGGTGGGGGTGAAGGATAACTCCAAGAGGTTCCCCCTCCCCTTGATCCCCTCCCACCAGGGGAAGGGGGAAAATGGAATTTCCTATACTATTAAAATACCCCCCTGATCTGGCGCACTTTTAGCGACCATTTTTGGTGTATTTTTTCTGGCCAGTAACGCAAAAAGTAACATATATATGCGCCTCCGTTATATAAAAAAATTGTATACTATATTATAATTGGTCGGCAGAAGGAATATACACGGATTATTCATAAATCCACGGCAAACATTAATGATGTTATTTGAATACAGCTAGTTACAAAATAACGGTCAAAAAACAAAATTTTTATACCAATCACCGAAAACTTCCGCCATGGAAGCGACCAACGGGAGCGTGTTTATGATCCCGAATTATTCGGGTATAGAAGTTAGCAGGCGGAATGTTTACCTGTCCTAAATTAAACAAGAGAGGAGGTAGCAAAATGAAAGCGCTCAGAAAGAATGTAGCAATTTTCATGTTTATGGCTGTTTTTTTCGCCTTTGCTTGCGACTCTGCTGACATCCCTGAGGAAAAATCCGCGCAGGCTAATACGGGGTCATAAATGTACTAAATACGGATGACTGAACCCTTTGGTTGGCATTTCCACCTAACCGAAGGAAACATAGTCTGAAACAAAAAAAGAAAGAGAGGTGAAAATGATGTTTAAAACAACTATTAAGGAAAAGACGTTCTGGCCGGGAAAGTGTTTTATAGTAATCGGATTGAGTTTTGGCCTTATGCTCTGGGGGTGCGCCGTAAATCCACCGTTGGATGAGATGGCGGCAGCCAAACTGGCGCTGGAGGAAGCTCGCAATGCTCAGGCTCAGATTTATGCCGGCGACGAATATCGGGCGGCGGAGGAAACCTTACAGTTTGCTGAAGAAGAGGCTGCAAAAGAACACCACAAACGCGCGCTTACCCTAAGCCGGAAAGCGTCAATGGAAGCCAAGTATGCTCTGGAGCATACCAAATGGAAAATTAAGGACAACCAGCTTAAGGAAGCCCAGGTTTCATTACAAAAAACAATGGAGGAAGCAGAACATGCCCGGCTGTCTTTGGAGGAGGCCAAAGGAAAGCTCTACTAAACTATGTCTGCTGTTTCATTTTACTAAAAGAGGGTTCACAAAATGTCTAGCATAATTTATAGGAAATTCTTATGTCCTCTACTGGTTTTGGGATTTATCTTCCTTTTTCTGGGAGGCTGTGCACAAAAGTCCTTGTTTGGTCCAAAAGAGCCTGGTTTGGCCATTAAGGACGCCCAAACCGCCTTGCTTAAGGCCGCCGAGCAAAATGCTGCGGCTGAAGCTCCGTCGGAAATGGAGATGGCTCAAGAGGCGCTTAACCGGGGAGAGGAGTTATTGGAGAAATATAAACGCCGCTCCGGTGGCGCCGGCGCGCCAAAGGCAAAGGAACTGGTAACAAAGGATGATGTCAGGGAGAAGGCTTTGTACGCCAAGCTTTATGCCCAAACTGCTCAGGCTGTTGACAACCAGAAGAAGCTTGAACGGCAGCTAAATAAAACAGAGGCTGAGATTAAAAAATATGAATCTGTTAAAAAAGAATATCAAGCTGAGGAGGCGAAGGTAAAAGCGCTGATCGTCAAAAAACAAAAGCTGAAGGACGAGCGCCGGGCAGCCGAAATAAGGGCGCGGGAAGAAGCTTTGGCTAAAGAAAAAGCGCAACGGCAGAGAGCGGAGGCTGAGGCCGCCCAAAGGAAGGCCGAACAAGAAGCATTGGCTGCCAAACAACAATTGCAGGAGATGCAGAACAAGCTTTCGCTGTTATCAGCCGAATTTGCCAGAGTAAAAGCAGTGAAGCGGGGTTTAGTGATTACCCTGTCTGGAGGCATCCTGTTTGATGTGGACAAGACAAACATTCGCCCCGCGGCAAAAGAGAGCCTGGCTCACCTGGCTAAAATCCTGAAGGAGTACCCAGGTCGCAAAATCATAATAGAGGGCCATACTGATAACACCGGTCCGGAAGAGTACAACCAGGGCCTATCCGAGAAACGCGCTGTTGCGGTAATGGATCAGCTCATATCCCAGGGACTTGACAGACAAAGAATGGACGCCAAGGGATTTGGGATGTCAAAACCATTAGTTACTAATGAAACCAGCGTGGGACGTCAGCAGAACCGGCGGGTGGAACTTGTTATCCTTAACCCCGACACCAAGAACTAAACTGGGTAGATGTGGAGAACTTAGCGCACCTTCGGTGCGGGCTTTTATACAAGGTTGGGTTGAGCTTGCGAAACCCAACAATTCAGGTGGTGTCAGATTCAGGAAATCTGACACCCTCCCCTAATGGCTGTCAGGTCTGAGGACCCGACAGCACAAAAACCTCAAAGTTCAGAAACTTAATAATTATCTTACTTCTAATGATCATAAACCCGGATTATTCATAAATCCACGGTAAACATTGATGATGTTATTTGAATACAGCTACTTACAAAATAACGGTCAAAAAACAAAATTTTC
>QIEW01000414.1 GCA_003230535.1 bacterium | reverse complement strand
CTCTCATTAAAGCCTGAAGCCCGAACCCTCGGCTTATCATTAAGCGATTTAGCAAATCAGGTCCGGCATCGGTTCTATGGAGCCGAGGCCTTAAGAATTCAAAGGGGTGAGGACGATTTAAAGGTAATGATCCGCTATCCATTAAAGGAGAGAAACTCAATTAATGACTTGGATAATATTAGAATCCATACCCCAAAGGGGGAAGAGGTTCCCTTGCAAAGGGTGGCTAGGGTGGAATTGGAGAGAGGATATGCCGAGATTTTGAGGCAGAACGGGCTGCGAAAAGTATCGGTAACCACTGATTTGGATGAAGCCAAGAACAACGCCGTTAAAATTGTCGAGGACTTAAAAGCGGATTTCCTGCCGCGATTACTGGTGAAATATCCCGGCCTCTCCTATACTTTTGAGGGACAACAAAAGAATCGGGAAGAATCCGTCGGCAGCCTCCTGCAAGGTTTTGTCTTAGGTCTTCTGGTTATTTTCGCTATTTTAGCGGCGCTGTTTAGGTCCTATTTCCAGCCCTTGATTATTATGATTTCTATCCCTTTTGGGATTATCGGCGCAATTCTGGGGCATTATATTTTAGGCAGGGATCTGTCTCTGATGAGTCTTTTTGGAATTGTGGGGCTTTCAGGGATTGTGGTGAACGACTCACTGGTGCTTATCGACTTTGTCAACAGATCCTTAAAATCCGGTCAAAAAGTTACCGAGGCTGTCTTCGACGCCGGTCAAGCCCGGTTCAGGGCGGTGCTGCTTACCACCATTACCACGGTAGCGGGGCTGTTGCCGCTATTGCTTGAAAAAAGCCTTCAGGCCCAGTATCTAATCCCCATGGCTATTTCAATCAGTTTCGGACTGTCATTCGCCACCTTGATCACCCTGTTTCTGGTGCCCACTCTTTATCTCATCCTCAACGACATCAAACGGGCCGCCCACTGGCTTATCTTCGGCGAATACCCAACCCCCGAACAAGTCGAACCCTATGCTTCCCAAAACTTTAGGCAGTAAAAATGTATCAGACGAGGCGAGCTTGGTTGTGCTTAGAGCTGATATGAAAGACAAATTAAAGTTAACTCCTGATAAACCAGGGGTTTATCTTATGAAGGATCGGGAGGGGGCAATCCTCTATATCGGCAAGGCCCGTTCACTAAGGAACCGTCTCTCCACCTATTTTGTAAAGTCGTCCTCTCACCCTCCCAAGGTTACCGCCATGCTTCAGGGGCTGGCAACGTTTGAGTATATCGTTACCGACCTGGAGTTGGAGGCGTTATTACTTGAAAACCTGTTAATCAAGAAACATCAGCCGAAATATAATGTTATACTTAAAGACGACAAGAACTATCCTTATTTGAAGCTGACTTTATCGGAGGAGTTCCCGCGGTTGGCGGTGGTACGCCGGATAGGTTCGGCTAAGGATCTTTATTTCGGCCCTTACGTTCCTACGGGCGCCCTGCGCCGGGTATTGCGGGTGATTTATGACATTTTTCCGCTCCGGCAGTGTGTGCGGATGTACCAAAACCGCACCCGCCCCTGTATTAACTACCAGATGGGGCGGTGCTTGGCTCCCTGTTTCGGTAAGGTCGCCCAGGAAGAGTATCAGAAGCAAGTCCAGGGGGTGAGATTGTTTTTGGAGGGGAAGAGTAAAAAATTGGAGGATTTACTTCAGCGCCAGATGGAGAAAGCCGCAGGGGCGTTGCAATTTGAGCAGGCCGCCCGGTTTCGGGATCAGCTCCTGGCGGTAAAAATGGTGCAGGAGAAGCAGAAAATCATTTCCCCGGGCCGCACCGACGGCGATGTGGTGGGTCTTTTCAAGGCTGGAGGCTTGGCTGCGTTGACGGTGTTTTTCCTTAGGGAAGGGGTGTTTACCGGGCATAAGACCTTATTCTTAGAAGAGATAGATAGACGTACCCAGGATGAAGAACTTCTCTCCTCCTTCCTCTTTCAATTCTATGCCAATCAAGCGCGCCTGCCGAAGCAGATTATACTTCCCCTCGAGTTTATGTGCCTGCCGAAAGATGAGAAAGAGACGTTAGAGGAATGGTTAAGCGACCGTCGGGGAGCGCCGCTGAAACTTATTATCCCTCAGCGCGGGGAGAAGCTTAAACTGCTGGCGCTGGCGGCGGAAAATGCCCGTTTAGCATTGGAGGGGCTGCTGTCCCAACAGGGGAAGGGGAATGTTATCTCAAATCAGCTGATGGCGGAGCTGGGACTTTCCAAACCACCGGAGCGCATTGAAGCCTTTGATATTTCAAACATCTTAGGCCGGCTGGCGGTAGGATCGCTGGTGGTGTGGCAGAAAGGCGGTTTTCGCAAGTCGGATTACCGGCATTATAACATAAAGACAGTGAATCAAGCTGATGATTATGCTATGATAAAAGAAACCTTAAGTCGATGTTATTCCCGGCGTCTGGCTGAGGGGAAGGCGCTGCCGGACCTTATCCTGATAGACGGCGGGAGGGGGCAGTTGTCTGTCGGTTTGAGAGTGTTGGATAAGTTGGGGTTGCAGGAAATCCCGGTATTAGGTCTGGCCAAGCGATTGGAGGAAATTTATCTTCCCAGGCAAGCGGAGCCCTTACGGCTTCCTTCTTCCTCTGCGTCCCTCAAGCTGCTCCAGCGAGTTCGGGATGAGGCGCATCGATTTGCCATTACAGCCCACCGGCGGTTCCGGGGGAAAACAGCCCTGGCCTCTGTGCTGCGGGAAATTCCTCAGATCGGACCGCAGCGGCGGGCGGCTCTGCTCCGCCATTTTGGGAGCTTAAAGCGGATTATGGACGCCTCTTTGGAGGAGTTGACCTCACTTTCATTTTTAGGGCAAAAAGTTGCCCGCCAGGTTCACGGCTTCTTTCATCCTACTGATACTGACAGTAAAATAAGAGGAGTATAAATTACAGTATCCAGTTGTCAATAACAACTACCAGCTACATTCTGGTGAATAATGCTAAAAAAGTTGCCGCTCAAGGTGGTACTGATAATTTGGCGCTGGAAAAAACAATGAGGATATCACATAAATTATTGGCCGCAATTATCCTGTGCTTGGTATGCTTATTGTGGGGGACCCGGATTTGTCCGGCAGGCGAACAGGATGTAGCCGTGGTTTTAAGTAGAAATTTCCAGCCGTTCAGGGTTGCTTTGGATGGTATAAAAGCGGCCTTGGACGATCGTCCTCAGGTGTATAACCTGGCCACAATGGGTAGAGCTAAGGTAGCGACGGAAATCTACCGGACAAGACCTGAAATCATCCTGACTATCGGAAGTATTGCCTTAAGCTGGGCCTATAATAACTTTCCACGGACACCTATCGTGTTTACCATGGTATCTAACCCCTCCCGGATAATCGGGAGGCGGACGGTGAGGTCTAATGTCACCGGGATAAGAATGGATACTCCCTGGGCGATAATCTTTGAGCGTTTGAAAGAGGTCTCTCCTAAGATTAAGCGGGTAGGAATTATTTTAAACCCTGAAAGGGCGGAGGAATCTCCCGATAAGATAATGGAATTAGCCGCCGGTTTCGGCTTTGAGTTACTATTAAAAAAGGCCGGTGATGTAGCCTTGGCCAGCTCAGAATTTAAGAATATAGAAAACCGGATTGAAGCCCTGGTGATGGCGCCTGATCCCAAGCTGTATACCCCTAAGTTTTACGAATACGTTCTCCTGTCGTCCTATAGGAATAAGTTTGTTTTGGTGGGGTTATCTGAGAAATACACTAAAGAAGGGGCGCTGTTTTCGGTGCGCGGGGATAACCGGGATTGGGGGGTGCAGGCTGGGCGTCTGGCGGGTCGAATTCTGTCCGGCGTTCCTATTTCGCTTATTCCCCATCAGTTTGCGCAAAAATATTTTTTCTCTTTTAATCTGAAAACCGCTCAAATAATAGCTCTAGAAATACCGGAAAGTGCAAATAATGCAGACCTATTAGTAAAGTAGCGACCGTTGCCGGCCCGGCCGTCAATCTATATCAGGAAAGCGGCTTCCGCCGCGCCATAACCACACGCCAGCGCCCAGTATTTTTAATCCTCACAGTGTCAACACCGGCTGTTATAATTTTCTATATCTTGAACAAAGCGTCCTGCTGGGCGGGTTTAAATCCCCCCTGCCCCCCTTTATTAAAAGGGGGGAACCCAGCTTCTGGGAACCCGTTGTCTCCCTCATAGGATATGAGAGGCTCTCTCCAAGCTATCTCCCCCTTTGGCAAAGGGGGATTAAGGGGGATTTTCATCGCCAAAAATAGGTTTGTGGTATCTTATCTTATTGTTTTAATAAACCGAGGAAATGTGATTTCCTAATACTATCAAGAAATTAAACGGCTGGTTTAAACAAGGTTACGAGTTCTAATATGAAGTTCAAGTCTCAAGAAACAGGGTCTAAACTGACTTTCAGGACCAAACTCAGCCTGAGTATGATTACGCTAGTGTTGGGACTGTCGTTGGTGTTTGTGGTGTCATTTATCTATTATACCCGGGAGATGGGTATGCGGGAAGTGGAGAGAAGGGGAGCTACGCTGGTGCATAATCTGGCCTGGAATAGTGAGTTAGGCGTGTTGTCCTGCGACAAGAGGTTTATGGAAAAGCCTATGGATAGTATCTATAAAGAGGACGATGTAGTATATGTAATAGTCTATGATGCTTCAGGGGTGCTCTGTCAGAGGAAAAGCAAAATTAACGCCTTGGTGGGTTTAGAAGAAGATATAGTTGAGCAAGGCAAAATTGACGACATAATCCAACATGTTGAAACGTTTGATAAACAGCGGGTTTACGAATTTACCACCCCCATTACTACCGTAGAAGCCTTCCCCCAATCATTGACCACCATGCTGCTTGAGCCGGAGACAAAGATAACTGCGCTGGAGGAGAAACGGAAAATTATTGGTTATGCCAGGGTAGGGCTCTCCTTATCTCATATAGAAGAGAGCATCTCCAATATAATAGACTTTGGTTTGTCAGTTATCCTGTCTTTCCTGATGCTGGGAATTTTGGCGACCTACATGTTAGCCAAGATGCTTACTAAACAAATAAATGTACTTACAAAAGGGGTAAAATCCATCCGAGACGGACACCTGGATCAGCGTATTGCTCTGACGACTAAAGATGAGATTGCCGACCTAGCTGAGGCCTTTAACGAAATGAGCCAAAGACTGCAACATACTATCGGAAAGTTAAAAGAAAAGAATGAGGAATTGGAGGATTTTGTACATACTGTATCCCACGATTTAAAGTCACCGCTGGTATCTATTCAAGGCTTTGCCACTAATCTTTTGAAAAAATATAATGATAATTTAGATGAGAGAGGACGTTTCTATCTGGAACGTATCCAAAAGAATGTGGAGCACATGGATCAGTTGATATGCGACCTGCTGGCGCTGTCCAGAGTGGGGAAGTTGAAAGATACTAAAGATCCGGTGGATATAACGCAAGTGATTAAGGAGATAAAAGAAGAGTTGGAACCAGCGCTTAAGAAAAAGCATATTCAGCTGTTAATACCGGATAACCTGCCGGTAATCTTTGGTTATCAAACCCGGATTATCCAGTTGTTCAGCAATTTTATTACTAATGCCATTAAATTTATCGGTAATCCTCCGGAACCTAAGATTGAGATATTGTATCATGAAGATAAGGATTACTACCATTTTGGGGTAAAGGATAATGGAATTGGCATTGATGAGCAGCATCATGATCGAATATTCGGTCTATTCCAGCGCCTTAAGGAGACAGAGGCCGAAGGGACCGGTATCGGACTGGCTATTGTAAAGAAAATAGTGGATTCCCATGGGGGGAAAGTGTGGGTTCAATCAGAAAAAGGTAAAGGTTGCACCTTCTTCTTTATTATTCCCAAATGACCCGCACAAAACAGCCGCAATACAGTTCCCCCCCTGTCTGACGGATAAGTTAATGTTCCGGATTATCTTGAAAAGTATATATTTTCTTGCTAATAACATCAGTTAAATGCTATCATTGGCAACTAAGCAGACAATAGACATAGCCGTGATTTTTTGGTAACAATGCTTGATGCAATAGTAAAAAGTCCCGGGTGTCATTGCGAGGCGGGTTTATCGCCGAAGCAATCCCATTGATTTGTAATGAAATTTGAGATTGCTTTGCTTCGCTCGCAATGACAAAAATCGGCGCTTTTTGACTTTTTACGATTGCATCATTCTTGATAAAAGTTCCGGGATCTATGAACTGGGTTTGAGGAGTATAGGATAGCCCATAATTTTGTTAATTCATGAGCTATATTACCACAAAACGAATAATATTAACAGGATAAAACAACTGTTATTGCTAATTATTATAATTAGTTACTTACACTGACTATTTATGAGACCATAAAGCCTGGGCAATGATTTATGGTTCATCATATAGGATGGGGCTCCGGTAAACTCTATGGGGCGCATTGACCCTTCGCCTGTGGCGGATAGGTCTTGTTTGTTCCCTCTAACAAGCTGTCTGGATGATGTTTTCTTCTTTTCCCTGGTCAGTCTGCTCCAGCTAGGATAGCTATTTCTTTAGTTGCTTTACCACCATTCTTTTGATATTCTTATCCCGCATGAGAATTCCTTTTTTAGTGCGTTATTTTTTCTTAGCCCGGATTACTCATAAATCCACGGCAAACATTGGTGATGTTATTTGAATACAGTTGCTTACAAAATAATGGTCAAAAAACAAAATGGCTCATACAAACCACCGAAAACTCCCGCTATGGAAGCGACCAGCGGGAGCGCGTTATAAATCCCGAATTATTCGGGTTAATAACAACGTCGCTGCTTATAAGTGGTTTTCATGACGATATCACTGTATTTAATAAATATTATTGCATTGTTTAAACAGGTTTTACTAAAGATCAATTTAATGATTTAATTCATAGCGGGTTTGGTTCCAAGATAGATTTTATGTTGGAAATTCTGAAGTGTTTTTGGGATATATAGTTGCCAGACCTAACCGGATATTCTTCTTCCAATTGAGGAGGGTTGCTTTTTGAGCCAGGATTGCGTAGTTACTTTTGATGCTACTCATTATGCGCTGAAGGCGGAGAAGGTATTAAAGCGGGCTAAATATCCGGTAAAGCTCATTCCTGTGCCTCGCCAATTCAGTTCCAACTGCGG
>QIEW01000085.1 GCA_003230535.1 bacterium | reverse complement strand
CAGTAAGTTTCTCTGACTGCTTTTTGGGGGCGGGCCAAATCATAATGTGTGATGAGCCTGGCTGAACGTGCAGAACGGGAAAGAATAATTCTCAAAACACCTTTATTCTTATAATCTTTAATTATGCTTCTGTAAAATAATATTTCTTGTAATGTCCTTTCAGAAAACCATTTTTTTAGATATGCACTGTCAGTTTCAAATTTCTTTATCTTGTCCTCGGATAAGTTTGGCCCTTGGGCATGTGAGATGTGGCTAAAAGTTTTTAGCCTCCTCAGAGCATCCTTTATTTCATATTCAACTGCCTCTAGCGCATATTTTTGGGTTTTCACCTCCTGGATGAGAACATTGAAGGGTGACAGTTCTACGCCTGCGCTGTTCATGCCTAAAACATTCGCTTCCAATAGAGCAGTTCCAGAACCAGAAAACGGGTCAAGTATAGCGTCTCCCTTCCTAAAATATTTCCTTAAGAATACCTCCACCAACTGGGGGATGAATTTCCCTAAGTAAGAATGTAACCGATGGACATGCTTAGTACGCTCATATTCTCTCACATGAATAAAAGTCAGATCACTACCTAATATCTCAATGTTCTTTTGGGTATTGGTCCTCTGTTCAATAAGTTTAGTATCTATGCCAAACTTTATCGCTGCTTTCTTATTTGCTTCCAACATATAATTCAACTCTGCAAGGTAAATTTAGTTTCGGCCAGATTATAGAGCGGTCTCCAGCAGAGTCGGTTTAGCAAGACCACGCACACCGCCATGACTAGGATGCTGGCGGCCAGCAGCGGGAAGTTGCCGCTGTCCCTAACCCTGGAACCACAGTCAGGTTAGAGCCGGATTGTACATATTCAGCTACGATAGAAGCGTTCCAAGCCCCCCCGGCGGCAGTGGTCCAACCGGTAACCAGAGAGGGGAATATAGCGGGCAGAATGAGCGCCTTCCAGCGTCGCCAGCTCCCTATTTGATATGCAGAAGCCACATCCTTGAGATCTTGCGGGATAGACGATGCTCCGGCGATCACATTAAATAAAATATACCATTGCGTGCCCAGCAGCATAAGCAGGGTTACTCCACATTCTGTCCAGATCCCTAAGGTAAGCACTCCCCACATCACTAAGGGGAATACCATTGGGGCGGGGAATGAAGCGGTTATCTGGATTATGGGTTGAAAGATTCTGGCCAGCTTCCGGTTGGTACCGATTGTTACCCCCGCAGGTATGGCCCACGCCGAACCTATGATAAGCGCCATAAATACTCTGGCGCCCGAATAAAAAGCATGTTTACAAAGAAGCCACCAGCCACTCTTCAGTTTGCTGATTAGCAGCAGATATTCCCCTAACAGGTAAAACAATACCGCCCCGCCTAAGCCCAGAAGCAGATTTCTTACCCAACGTCTCCTCCTCCGTTGTTCTGTAATGGCCCCAAAATTGGCGGCCTCAGACCTACCAGCCAGCTTAAGAAACATCTCTTGCAGAGGGCGCACAATTTTTTCTCCAAACAGACCGGCCAGGTGGGATTTCTTCAGGAATTCCAGGAAAAACGGTTCAGAGTCGCTTTCGATTTCCACCTCCTCCATTTTGAAACGCTGAGCCCAAGCTACGGCAGGCCGCCAAAGAAGTTGGTCTACCGTGATAATCGTTATTATCATCGCTAAAACAGCATAACAAATGGCCGGTATATTTTTCTGAGCAATGGCCACGCTCATGTAGGCGCCGACACCGGGAAGCCTGAAATCTTTATTCCCCAAAACAAAAGCCTCAGTCACTGTAAGGAAGAACCAGCCTCCGGCCATGGACATCATGCTGTTCCAAATCAGACCGATAGCCGAATAGGGCAACTCCAGTTTCAAAAACCGTTCCCAGCGGTTAAACCGATAGATACGGGCGGCATCCTTAAGCTCTTGAGGAATGGATTTTAGAGAATGATAAAAGCTGAAGGTCATGTTCCAGGCCTGACCGGTGAAGATCATCAAAACACAAGCCAGTTCCAGGCCGACATTGCTGAGAGGGAACAGGGTTATCATCCCTAAGACAAGCCCGGGCAGGAAACTTAATACCGGCAGGCTTTGGAGTATATCCAGCAGGGGGATCATCAGACGTTCAGCTCTGGGGCTATAAGCGGCGGTATAACCATAAACCAAGCTGAATGCTAGAGATATTCCATAGGCGATAAAACCCCTGGATACGGAAAAAAAACTATACTTGACCAGAGCGTATGGGGAGAGGGAAATGTCTACGGTGGGAGAAAGTTCAGCGGTCCACTGCGAGGCCAGGGCAAGCAGTCCATAGATAAATGCCGCCAGTCCGGCTAGCAGGAGTAAGTCTACCCAGGAGAATTTCTCTGGTGGCTTGACAGGACGAGCCTTCATTACTTAAGTCCATGGAATTATTATTCATTCTAACGCGACAAGTCAAGGTATTAAAACTGTTATCAAGGCCGTTTAGATAATATCATCCCCAGATCAGCAAAGTCAATCACCAGGCGCTAATCCGGTCTCCACCAGAGGGGCGGCTCCGGTTTTAGGAACGGCCAATCCAGCCTCCGGAGCCTTAGCCTTAGCCTTAGCCTTAGCCTTAATAGGTATCGCTTTGTGGTGTTTATTATAGATGCTTATATACTCCTGGATGTATGTGGCATACCCCGAGCGGTCAAAAGTATAGTCTTCTTTGTCTACCAGGAGTTCCCTTTGCGGGAGCAGATAGATGGAACCTAAAGTATATTGGAGCAGCTCTACTCTTTTCTGGTTATCCTGCTCATATTTTTCTATTTTGGCCCAAAGCTGTTTTAATCTTTCAAATACCGGCGAAGTTTTCTCACGGTCGGTGAACTTGTATTTACCATTGTTGGAAGTCAATATAAAAGCGCTGATATTGGGGAAGGTGCGGGTGATATAGTAAAGCAGGGGCAGATAATTTTCATAACCGGGGGCGCCTATGTTTTGTTCCAGTTCCCTGGTCAGATCCATAAACATACTTAACTTTCGGTTATTATAAAAATCCTCCAAATCAGAGGCCGGAGTATGTTTATAGAAATTGCAATAGGTTTTGAAAATTTTGGCTAATCTGGCGGCGGCGGTCTCCGGTTGTGCATCCTGCTGAATATATTTATATTGATAGCCATCAAAGTCAAAAAACTTGCTCCCCGGATTAAAGGTGCCGGTATTAAATTTTTTGGCAAAGAATTTAAAACCAATTCCATTCCGGAGGAATTCCCGCAATTTTTTTGCGCTCCCAGTTCTGGGATTAGACTTGCTGGCCAGCAATAAATACTTGTTATATCGGGCTGGCATCCTCTTCAGGTGAGCAAAATTACGATATAAATAAAAGAAACATAATTTGAAATTATTTTCGTTCTGCAACCAGTTATTGCTCAGATCGCTAAGGTTTACATCCTTTAGCTGCACATATTTAGCAAATGGAAGCAAAACAGGATAGATATAAGGCATTTCCTTTATCTTTTTCGGGATGGTCTCTATTTTTAATTGGCTGTAAAATCTTTTAGCGGCGTTTTTTTCGGCAGCATCCTGGAAGGATTTGTTTTTCCACCAATTATCTATTTTCCGGTTGTGCTTATCTCTGACTAAAACAAGACGGCTGAAATTTACGAGGATCTCTTTCTCATATCCCTTGCTTTCTATTCTATTAAGAAGATCGGTGATTTCCCTCGAAGAAAGTTCGGCTTTTATCTGTTTATTTAACTTAGATAACTTTTTCAGATAATCCGTTTCTTTCCCGCTTATGTTCAGTCTGACTGACTTTTGCAGATAACTGAAGAAAGGTTTAGCGGCCAGGAGATTGCCCGGTATGAGGAAAAAGCTTAGGAAGCATAACGCGGCGACTATCCAGCGCTCCAGTTGTTTTTTTATTGTATAATACTTAGTCTGGAAAATTTGCATTCTTAAAAATTAATGCCGGCGTTATAAAAATAATTCGATCGACAAACGCATCTATATTGTTTTTAATGTCTGAGGTACTTGCAAAAGTCTGAAAATGTCATTCCCGAGCGCTTTTATCGGGAATCCAGATTGTGTAAAATCAGCAATTTATGGATTCCCGTTTTCACGGGAATGACAATCTAAGGTAGTTTTGCAAGAGGCTCGTCTTATTAACTGAACTTACGCAAGGATTGACAATCTACCAAAACCATAAATTATTAACCGCGGAGGACACAGAGAGCGCGGAGGATAAACCAATTGTTTTTCATTGAGTTGCAGAAGCGCTACTCTCTGTGACCTCTGCGTTCTCTGCGGTTAAAATCACCGAGCCTTGGTCAGTATTTTAGTTTGCCGTAAACCTGAGTTATTAACTGAACTTTTAGTTGACTTTAGTGATAATGTTCAGATATCATTTTGTTAATTATACAGAGATTTAAAACAAAAAGCAAAGGGGATCAGGAGAGTGAGCTGCATTGAAATCTCCTAAGTTGACTGCCAGCTTAGAACATAGGATAAGGTGTGTTCTCCAAGACAGACATCCGGCGGAGGGAAGGATTCTAAAGTTAGAGTCCCTTACCGACAAGGGAAGATGGTGTTTAGTATTCGGATGTTCCTGGGAAAGCGGCAGACAAGATATTGTGCGCTATATTAGTAACCCATTGACAGTCCTAAAGCTTTTAAGAATATTCTCCTTACTGGCGCCTCTCTCCCTACATTTTCCACAGTTGAAGGAATCCAGGTTTTATCCAAGGTTAAGAGGATGGTTAATTCTGGAGGAGAGGTTGCCGGGGATTCAACTTGGATATTTAGAACCCACACTAAAAACAGTAGAAGGTGTGGCCGAAGTCTTAGCAAAGCTGCATCAGGTAACCTCCCCTCATTGGAGCCGCACCGGCTATTTGCCCCATCTCGGCTCGTATTATGGGTATTGTTACGGTAGATGGATCCGGAGACGACTGAGGAGATGGTTTCATAATACCCCATCGTTAAGTCGGGCGGTGCAGAAGGAATATAAAGCTTGGTTTGGCCGCTTCCGACCACAGATAGATAAAATAACCCGCTTCAATCTTCTCCATTGGGATCCAAACTTACGCAATTATCTTTATCAAGACGGTCAGGTTCGGACAGTAGATTTCGAATTTGCGCGATTTGGAGTTTTTTGGGAGGATTATTTTTTAGCGGAATTCCGTTTTGCCGGGGAAGATAAAGACCTACAGCAGGCATATCAGCAGCGCTATTTCGAAATTTTCCAAGATCAAGAAATGGAACTAAAACAGCAGTCCAGAGACTTTTTTCAGGCTTTTATTTACTTACGTATCTTAAATAGGCTTCACGGCCCTTCCCACCGAATTAATAATCCAAAGTTTGATGAGCAGAGATATACTCGCTATGAGCGACGTTTTCGGGAATTAGTGGAAGAAAACAACTAGAGTTGCGTCAACATTAAAATGTCGCTTGATTTATCCCCCTCATCCTAACCTTCTCCCCCAGGGGAGAAGGGACTATTCCTGCTTCCTCGCCCCTGGGGGGAGAGGACTGAGGTGAGGGGGGGATATAAAAATCTAATCCGTCAATTTATGGTTGACACGACACTAGTGGGGGGGGGAAACCCTACGCTACACCAGTTTCAGGCAGCGGTTAACAGGTAAAACAGGTCTTGGATCTATGGTTCTTTATGTTTGGCTTATGGAAGGAAAGTTTATAATTGGGAGCTCCTAAACTAACCTACAGTTTAGATCGCCGTATGAGGCGCATTTTGGAAAGTAGGCTGCTGGCGGAAGGTAAAATCCTCCAGTTAGAGTCCCTCGCACATGCGGGGAAATATCTGGTAGTAGGCTGCGTGTGGGAAAGCGGTCGGCAGGATATATTGCGCTATACCCGTAACCCAAGTATAGTATTTAAGTTGCTAAGGATAGATCGATGTTTAGCGCCCCTCTCCTCCAATTTCCCACGGATAAAGGAATTTAAGTTCTACCCTGGCTTAGGGGGATGGATAATACTGGAAGAAAAGTTAACCGGGGTTCATCTCCAGCATCTTAAACCCACGGTAAATATAGTAGAAGGGGTAGCTGAAACCTTGGCGCAGCTAAATCAGGTAGCCTCATCCCACTGGGACTACAATGGTTTATGGCCCCATTCCAGTTCATATTATAGCCGATACTATGGGAGATGGTTTAAGAGGCGGCTCAAGAGGTGGTTTAGCTGGAATCCCACTTTAAACCAAACTGTCCAGAAAGGATATAAAGCTTGGTTTGACCGTTTCCAGCCGCTGATAGATAAAATAACCTGCTTTAATCTTCTGCACCGGGATTTAGCTCCTGGTAATTGCCTTTATCAGGATGGTCAGGTACAAATGGTGGACTTTGGAAATGCGCGCTTTGGAGTTTTCTGGGAAGATTACTTTCTTGCTGAATTCTATTTTACTGGGGAGAACCAAAAACTCCAACAGGTCTATCAGCAGCGCTATTTTGAAGTCTTTTGTGACCCTGAGCTGGAACTGAAACAGCAGGTGGTAGAGTTTTTTCGGGCGTTTACTTATCTGCGCATCTTGAGTAGACCACACTACCGCTTTCGCCGTAATCAGGATACGGAGCATATGAAGCGGTATGCCCGCTATGAGAGACTCCTGCGGGAGTTGGTGGAAGGATAGATAAGGTGTCCAAGAAGGAGTTAGCATATGTCAAGACCCAGGGGTCAAGACCCAGGGTAATGCAGGTTATCTCAGATTTACCGGTAGGAGGTGTCGAGAGGCTTATGTTGGATGTGCTGCCCCGGCTCCTGGACAGATACGACATACAGGTGTGCTGTATCCGCGCGCGCGGAGCATTAGCGCCAGAATTTGAGCGGGCCGGCATTCCGGTGGCGGTAAAGTATTTCCGCAGCAGGTGGGATCCATTGGGACTTTATAGTTTAGCTTCCTATATAAGGCAGCAGAGAATAGACATTGTACATACCCAGATGTATACGTCTAATGTCTCCGGGGTAGTGGCAGCGCGATTGGCTAGAGTACCGGCGGTTGTTTCGGAGGTGCATGTAGACCATTGGAGCGGCTGGCGGCAGAGATGGATGGATGAAGCCCTGGATAGGTTTCGGGATAGGATGGTGGTGGTGTCAAAAACAGTAAGGGATGGCTATGTGAAAGCTACCAGGATGGACCCTCAAAAATGTATGGTGATTTACAACGGAATAGACCTAGGGCAATTTACCAAGCCTATAGCTAAAGCTAAAGCTAAAGCCAGGCGACGTTGGGGGATAAAAGATGAGGAGAAGGCAGTGGGCATGATCGCCCGGTTAGTTCCCCATAAGGATCATACTTGTCTTATTCGGGCAGCTAAATTAGTATTAGAAAAACTTCCGCAGACTAAGTTCTTTGCTGTGGGGAAGGAGGAGGTTTCCGGCTTGTTGAACCAGCTTCAAGGACAAGTGGCTGAGCTGGGATTGGAGGGAAAATTTATATTTACCGGTTTGGTATCTGAGGAAGAGAAACTTCAACTATTAGCCGCTTGGGATCTGTTTGTGTTGCCCTCCCGACGGGAAGGATTCGGGATTGTTCTGGTGGAAGCGATGGCTTGTGGTCTGCCGGTGGTAGCTACGCCTGTAGGCGGAGTCCCTGAAGTAATAGCTGACGGTGAAACAGGATTCTTGTTTCCCATAGGCGATCATAAAGCCCTGGCCGAAGCCGTCTTTAAGATCCTCACCAACCCGGAACTGGCATCCGCCATGAGCCGCGCCTCCCTGAAACGGGCTAAGCTTTTTAGCATAGAGAACACCGTCCGCCAGACAGATCAGCTCTATAGAGAACTACTCGCTGAAAAGGAAAAATGAAGCTGATACCAATTTGCAATCAATACATACAGATATCGTATAGATGTTTCGGCCTGTCTCAGGCCGAAACCCAACAGGGCGCCGCTGCTCTTAGCGCTTTCGGCTTGAGGACAAGCCGAAAGATCAAAAAAAATCAAAGATAATTGATGGTTTCGTAAAAAGTCAAA
>QIEW01000429.1 GCA_003230535.1 bacterium | reverse complement strand
ACGGCGTTGTTATGCTCCTTTAAGGTGGCGGAAAACTGATGGGAGCCGTCATTTTTGGAAACAAAATAAAAATAATTTACCTTAGCGGGGTAGAGTGCAGCCAGGATTGCCTCCCGGCCGGGGCTGGCAATCGGTCCCGGCGGGAGCCCCCGGTAGCGATAGGTATTATAAGGAGAATCCAGCCTGAGATGCTTTCGCTTCAGATTGCCGTCGAAATCCTCCCCCAGCGCATAGATTACCGTCGGGTCACATTGCAGAAGCCGCCGCTTGCGTAATCGATTATGATAGACGGCGGAGATTATTTGCCGTTCATCCGGTAACGCCCCCTCCTTCTCTATCAGGGAAGCTAAAGTAAGTATTTGGTGGGTAGTATACCCTATGCGCTCCATTTGTGCGATGTGTTCCGGCACAAAGTTAGTCTGCATTTCGGCGGCCATCGTATGGATTATCTCCTTGGGGCTTAATCCCTTGGCAAAATAATAAGTATCCGGGAAAAGATAGCCTTCTATGTTGGGGATGGGAATGCTTAACTCTTCGAGAAGCTGCCGATCAAGGGTTGCCTCTAAAAAAACTTCCTTATTAATCAATCCCGCCTGAGCCAAAAACTTAGCGATTTGGCGAACTGTGGAACCTTCGGGGATGGTTACCCGATGCGAAACAACCACTCCTTTTTCTAACTGTTCCAGCGCTTCCCTCGAGGACATGGAAGCGTTCAGGAGATATTCCCCTGATTTTAGTTTCCCTCCCTTTCCTGTTATCCATACCAGAAGGGAAAAAAGTCTGGAACTGGGGATGATCCCTTGGCGGGAGAGTAGCTGACTGATCTGAGAAATAGCGGTTCCTCTGGGGATCTCGACAATTTTAGGCTCGGCATCCGGGAGGAAAGGGGTGGAGAGCAGCACCCAAACATGGGTTATTCCCCAGACGCCTGAAGATAACAGGAGAAAGATGAGCCATCCCGCTACCTTACTTCGCCGGCTCCGATCCGTCACCTTCTTCCCTCTTTGCCTTAATGTCTTTGTAGTCCAGGTAGTTCTGGAGAATACATACCGCCGCCAGCTTATCTATATGAAGCTTGCGCTTCCTCCAGTGGAGCCCCGCTTCTTCCAAAGCCCGATCGGCTGCCTGGGAAGAGAAGCGCTCATCCCAGGTTACGATGGGCAAGTTGTAAAATTTCCCCTGGAGTTTGGCCACAAAATCCAATACTTTTTGAGCTTGCGTACCAATAGTCCCATCCAAATTTTTAGGTAATCCGACCACTATCTCCTGGAACGCATAATCCGCCGACAGCCGCTTCAACTCACTTATATCATCATCCAGCCCCCGCCGCTGGATAGTCCCTATCCCTTGAGCGGTATACCCCAACTCATCCGAAACAGCCACTCCAATCCGGCGATCACCTACATCCAATCCCAGTATAGTCATAAATTAAGTTTGAAACCTGAGGCATGAGGGTTGAGGACAACAAAATCCAAATGACAAAGCTCAAATGTCAAATTCCTGAACCAGGCAGGAACAAGTTTTGGCATTGAGATTTTAGATTTCATTTGAACTTTGGATTTTGACATTTGTCATTTTATAATTCTTTCTCTCTCTTGAGTACTCTATCCCTGTTCTTCTTCCACCAATCTTCTTTGACTTTCTCTGACAGCTCCCACGCTTCCTTGTTCGTCATCTGACTTTTTTCCACTAACATCTCCAGCTCTACCCTCTCCACAAACCGCTCCACATAATCCCTTGAAATCAAGCCCCTTGGTATCTTGACCACTAAATTGTTGCCTTCCATTTTAATTTGCATTTATAAGACCCCCTGATGATGATGTTACTTTAACTCCTACGGTCACCTACATCTAACCCAAGTATGTTCATAAATTAGGTTAAACTGAATAGTTTTCGTAGCTTGTCTACCACTTCACCCTGCATTCGAGGCGATAATTTCCCCAATTCCCGCCGAATCAATCCAGAAGCAACCGTCATCAGACGATGTAATCGGAGCGTGGAGGACACTCGTAACCCCGTGGTGGTGAAGTCGGTCTGCCTTGAATCTAACGCCAAGTCCGTTTCCTGTAAATCAGTTGGTATTTGGCTGCTGATAAACGCTAATATAATGTGGCGATGCGGGCCAATGGGGTCTGTCAAGCAGACCGCCGGTCGCACTTTAGCCGTTGAAAGATCATCGAATGGAAAGGGCACCAACACTACTTTACCCCTGGTCATCAAACGTTCTCCCATCGGCAAGTGTGTAGATGTCTTCTTCAGGCTCCTTCAAGAAATCAAAGGCCGGGTTAGCGGCTGCCGCCCGAAGCCACTCTGCCTCATCTATGTCAGTCTCTTCAGGCAACAGAATGATGACGCGCACCCGGGTTGGGCCAATCACAGGTAGCGCCTCATCCAAAGCAAGCTGACGTTGGGAGTCAATTACCCCTGTTGTTTCAATAGCTTTGGCGGCAAATTCCATCTTGCTTTCCTCCTCTTTGCTCCGATCAAAATCACGGAACCGCAATTTTATTTAACTTCTTCGGGCCTTGCGAAGCCCAAAACATTTGGGTGAACAAAGTGAGCTGCAAAACCCGTGTTATCTGCTGTTGCGGATTTACTTCCAGAATTGCCACCACTTCTTTCTGGGCCTGATTTGATAATGCACACCCTCGACTAAGCTGTCAGCAACTCCGGCTGCTGCTCGGTACAAATCTAGATCCCTACCGTGAAGGGAACCCTGTACATGTGTTCCGCCAGTTGGATACACACTCCACATCCGACGCCCGTCACTGGCAGTGAACCGCACCGCTTGTAAGCCACCAGTATCTTCTCAGCCTTTTTCTCTTCCCACCTCTACATAAGTTGCATACGCCAGCTCTTTGTCTACTTCGAATTGGTACCATGTCGTAGTAACCATATCAAAGTTCTTTATATAGCCCGCCTCCATAGCACTCCGGACGTCCGCCTGTGTCGGCTTAAACCCGCATCCGATTAGAACGGCTCCCTTTGCCATGGCAAATCCCCTCCTTCCCTTGCCCGCAATAGTACCTACCCCCCCCCCTGGCTTTTTGGCAGTTGCGGGTCTACATTCCTTCCTGCCGCACAATTTTTCTATAACCATCTTCGGTATCTACATATCTATATCCATATTCCTCTATGAACTCCCTGGCCTCCCTTTGGATATTCTCTATTAAGGTATGAGGGTCATGCCCGCTCCTTTCCCACATTTCTCTTCTAATCTTATGGATACCCTCCAGCATAAGGTCTCTCTTATACATCTTCTTCCCCCCCTTCTACCAACTCCATTGGAGTTACGATTTCAGGTACAAATAAACCGGCAGAAGTATTGAATAGTCTAACCCTTCTCCGTCTATGTGCTTCAGCCAGATGCGCACAATTCCAAGTAACTAAAAAGTCAATTTTGTAAAACGAAGCCAATGCTACATGGAGAGCATCAGGAAAATATCTTTCCGGAATGACTCCTTGATTAACATATCCTTTAGCAATTCCTTCTATCTCAGAAGAGAGTTTAAGCTCGGCAAATTCTCCGACTAATTCTAATAATTCCCCCCTTCTTGGTTTCTCTGTTTTCCTTATTTCAGCAATCACTACCTCTGATATGAAAAGATCATAACCTGGAAGCTCGTCTACCCACCACTCTCTTGTATACTCAAGTCGCCAGTGAACTCTATTATCGTAATAAGCGCTAGGAACCGAGGTATCAAGGTATAAACTTTCTTTCATCACAATGGCGCCCTCTCCTCAGAGCTTTTGTCTGAGTTTGGCGGAGAGTTCGGCGGTAGTGGCAAAGACCAGGCTGGCGACATCTTCCGGCAGGCTCCCGACACCGCAGGCAGGGGTGATTAATGAGGCTTGCTCCAATGTTTTTTTGGGGATACCCTGGCGCTCAAAATCAGCTAAGACGGCTTCCAATCTGTCTGCCAAGCTGCTGACGCTCTCTTTAGCGATCTTCTCCTTATCCGTAGGCACTATTCCCCAGGCGATCTTGCCTCCCCGCTCTAAAAACGCCCGCAGCAGTTCAATGTACAGGCTTAAGGTGTGGGCGTAATCATAGGCGTCCAGGGAAAGAATATCTATCGGGAGTTCCAGCAGCAGCGACCAGTCGGTGTTCCCGCAGCAGTGGACAGCCGTCAGGCCCTTAAGCTCACCTAGCACTTCGGCCAGCATCGCCTTTACCTGCTCCCGCTCCAGGCTGACATAAGCCGAGCCGAAAGCTGAGAGATATGGCTCATCCAGGAAGATAATGGTGGTGGGACAAATGGAGGAGAGCAGCTTCTCCTGCCAGCGCGCCTTACGCGCTAAAGTCTTGGTAGCTGCATCCCGCAGAGTGTCATCGTAGATTATCGACTTCTTATTCTGGTCGGTAACTTTGAGGCTGAAACTGAACGGCCCGGTAATATGACCCTTGACTGCCTTAATCTGTCGCAGATTTGGGGCATGCTCTAAGAAGGCATAGAGGCCCTCGGCGTACTCCTCGGGGATAGCGAACGGCTCCGTGTCCTCGCTTAGGTATTCCTGGTAGAAGGCTTCCAACTGGTAAGGCGCCTGAGAGGTGTCCACAAACATGCGCTCTCCCGCCAGGCACACTCCGGGCAGATTTTGGCTATACTGGACATACATATTCTCCAGGAACGAACGTCGCGGTAGCTGCGGCCAGAATGGGATATCAGAGAAATGACTGGCGACCAACTTTACTCCGGCCCCGGCGTCCAACAGAGGAATACTTCCAATTCCGGTGGCTATGAAATAACCGATTTCACTTGCGCTCATCTTGTGGAGTTGCCGTTAGGTCGGGATATTTTATGCGGTGGCGTTATTTAGCGTCCTTAACGCAACGGAAGCCAATGTCTTCATCCGAATTAGTGGGGGAATATTTGGATCGGCAAGTGGCCAGACACTCAAATTCGCCTTCCAGAAAAGACCCTCCCCGGGCAACCTTGAACCTTTCAAGGGTGGCAAATCTTGCCGCAACGGCTTCGTTCCCTGGATAAACTGCATACCAATCCGCTGTCCATTCCTTTACATTTCCGGACATATCATAAAGCCCGTAGGCGCTTTTCCCTTTTTCATATTTCCCGGTCGGGGTGGCCTCCCCCGGCCCGCCGTTGTCGGTGTTCACTTTATTGCGGTGAAAGGTCAGCCCCCAAGGATACAGTGTAGAGTCATCCTTTTTATTGCTTGTATTTCGGCCTGGCCCCCAGCGGGCGGCTTTCTCCCATTCCTTTTCGGCAGGAAGCCTTTTTCCGCCCCACTTGCAGTAGGCCCCGGCATCATTCCAGGTCACATCGACCGCCGGATGCAAAGCCTTGCCAGAGGGATAGGTTCCGCCTTCCCAACTGTCCGGCGGAGTATGACCTGCGGCGTCAACAAATTTTTTGTATTGCCGGTTGGTCACCTCATATTTATCCATGTAATAGGCGCCGGTTTCTTCCTGATGCCGCGGCAGTTCATCCATATGGTATTTCTTTTCCCCGCCAATTTTTTGGACAATATATTTGAGGTCAAATTCATCTAATCCCATCCAGAACTTGCCCGCGTTAATGAGTACCATCTCATCGCGCTTCAATCCCATTTTCATTAGCACAAAATTCTCTACGTAAGGCTTCCCTGCCTCCACGGTAATTTTTTTCTCCTCCGGCTCAAATCCCTCAATTTCCAGCTTAAGCACATGGGTGCCGGCTGTCAGTGAAGCCGTAAATCTTTCCGATTTGCTTCGTTTACCCTTAGGATCACTCTGAAGTTTACCGTCGATAAACAGGTTGGCAGCGGGTTTGACAAAGATCCTGACCATCCCTTCGGTTTCTTTGTCCCACATCACGTCCTGCATCTTGGCCGGTCGACGTTTCTTGCGCTTTTCCAGCAAATCTTCCTTTGTTTCTTTCTTGGGTTTGCCAAACCCAAATTGACCCATCTTGGCGGCTGCATTACCTGCCATTGCCAAACCCAAGGCCAGAATTAGCCCCACGAGATACTTTTTTGTGCTAATCATAGAAATTCCCTCTAGTTTTTTACGTGACTAGCGGACGCAGCGGAACCCCAAATTTTCAAAGGTGGTCACCGGGGTATATTTAGAGCGGTTGGTAGTGACAGCATAGTGTTTGGCATCATCCCAAGAGCCCCCCCGGACGACATTACGATTATCACCAAAAAATTCGTTCTGAACAGTAGTCCCTGGATAGGGTTTATAGGCGCTGGCTGTCCACTCCGCAACATTCCCCGCCATATCGAGCGCCCCATAGGGGCTGGCCCCTTTGGGATATTTACCTACCGCCATGGTATCAAACTTGTTGCGCTCGGCGGTATGGGCCACTTTCCTTTTCCATTTATTGCCCCAGGGGAATATCCGGCCGTCTGTTCCGCGGGCGGCCTTTTCCCATTCCTCTTCGGTGGGGAGGCGTTTTCCGGCCCACTTGCAGTAGGCGACCGCATCATTCCACATTACTCCGGTTACTGGATGCTTTTCTTTGCCGGCCGGCAAAGCTCCGCCTTCCCAAAACTCGGGAGCTGGATGCTTGGCGGCATCCATAAACTTTTTGTACTGCCCGTTGGTTACTTCATATTTGTCGATGGAGAAAGCGGGGAGATTTATTTTGCGGACGGGGGTGGCGTTTTCCTGATCTTTTTCTGCTCCGCCAACCTTTCTTACGATCGTTTTAATCTGCTCCATGGTAACCCCCATGGTAAACTCGCCCGCCGGAACCTGCACCATCTCATCCGCCGCTCTGCCCTGCCTTACGCCAAACACCAAGGTAACCAACAAAGATAAACCTGCCAATAATACTCCTTCCCTCCTGCACATAGATCCCCCTCCTGTGGTTTATCTCCCTCTCCCCGAAGCAAACGATTTATAAAAAATTTACAACAAAATAGACCAAATGTCAAGCGCTACCATAACCCAAAATCCACCGCCTATTTTGAACGGAGGTATTTTGAGGGTTATGGGAGACCCCTTATTCCCATATATCCCCAATTTATTTCTCTGGTATCAGTTGATCCCGGGGTTTAGTGGCCGATTTTAGACATAGCTCTCCTGTAGCTTATACCATTATGCAATCTAAGTGTTATTAATAAGCAAGATAACATATTGTATTTGCTATCTTAATAATTCATATTAATCTGTAATTGTCAGCAA
>QIEW01000019.1 GCA_003230535.1 bacterium | reverse complement strand
AATGACCGAGTTGCAGGGAGAAATCTGCTGCCACAACTCCCAATCTTAATGCGCCAATCGGCTTATACCTCAACTTTTTGAGAAGTTACTACAAAACCACCATCCTTATAATAAGGATACCATGAGATTAGTTTAATTCATTAAATTTATCTATGAAAGCGGTTTAGTATAAGGAGAAACTCAGCGGGCGCCCAGCTTCAGGCTCCAGTAAGCGGCGCGTATTAAGCTGGCGGTATTACACAAAAGGTTGGTATAGGCGGCATTGGCTAAGGGGCAGAAGCAGTTTCGTTGCTTGATCCGGGCGCGCAGTTTTTCGGCCTGAGGACTGAACCATACCTTTGGAAATTGATAATCCGCTTCAGGCAGGTTTCCCATTACCTCCGCCCGGATACAACAAGGCCAAACGTTCCCTTCCGGCGAAATCTGGGTCGATATAAAACCGGCATAACAAGGGATTAAACCCCGCTGCTCCTTAAGAATACGCTTGACCATTTCATAATACTGAAGCCGGAATGATTGGGTAATACGGGAGATACCCGAGAAATGCTGCCGCTTTATCTGGGAGCTAAGAAAATCTATTGCCTGGGCGTATTGCTCTGGGTCGGGAGTGATGTTTGTGCCTATCGTGCCCAACTCTACGCGCTCCTCGGCTACCTCAGTAATATAAGAGTCAGGAGCAAGCTGCTGTAATTCATGATAAATTTCCGGTAACCGCTCCACATTATATTTGGAAATTACCGTATGGATTCCGATTGTAAGATTCTTGAATTCGAGGCTTTTCAAGGCGTTATAAGTAGATAGCGCTTTCTGGAAATTTCCCTTTATCTGCCGGATCTGATCATGTTCCTCACCTACACCATCCAGAGAAAGGTTAATTATTATCTGGCTTTCAGGGCAGTTTCGCACAATATCTTCTACGACATTAGGGATGCGGTCCAGCAGTAGTCCATTGGTGGGAATATTGATAATGGACGGCCGGCAATAATTGTATAATGCCTGGCAAATTTCCGCCAGGTCAGGACGTAAAAACGGCTCCCCGCCACTGATAGTCGCCCAGTAAGGCGCCCTTCCCAGGGAAGCGAAAATTTTAGAGTATTCCTCTACCCCCATCTCCGGCGCCTTGTTCTTGTAAACCTGGCAGGTGCGGCACCGTGAATTACAACGATAAGTGACGCTGATTGTATAGCTTAGAGGCAGCAGCCGGGGATAGCCTGCTGCCCGGAAACTTTTATAGAGCGGTATTGAAGAAATAACTTTAAGCAACTCAGCTGGTTTCATTTCAAAGGTTTAATGAAAGCAACAAATAATGGTCTCGTAAAAAGTCGTCATTCCCGCGGAAGCGGGAATCCAGCCTGATTTTAACTATCTGATAATAATGGATTACCGTTTGCACGGGAATGACAGGAATGTGTGTTTTCTGACCTTTTGCGAGTTCATCACAAATGTTTCCATAATTTTTATGTGCTGTCGGGTTCTCAAACCCAACAGCCCGAATGAGTGACAGGTTTCCTAAGCCTGCCGCCACCTGAAAACAGATAAGTTTTTATGTCCGCACTGGCGGTGCGCTAACTTATAGATGTTGAAGCGCAGCTTTTTATTGCCGCGGCGCAGCCACATGCTTAGTAGTCAGACTTGGCTTCCATATGGTTGGATTTTTGCGCCGTATTCGGAAATCATACCAGCCAATCAGGCGGGCAACAACTTCCAACCCTATCCCACCTATGACCCATACGGATCGCTTAAGCTCCCGCAGCAGGAAAGCCAACCACTTTCCATATTTACCGCTTCTCCAAAGGCGGCCGATACGCCTGAGATGAACCTTAAAGCGCCGGCCGATGGCCTGGAAAACCAACGCTGTCCCAAAGGTAGAGGGAGCATAACCTTGCGTATGCTTGAGATATAAATGCCCGTTGGCAATCCGACGGCGCTGCCGTAAAAAATCACCCAGCGTCTCCGGCCCTCTGTTATACACTACCGCTTGAGGTACATATGCCAATGTGTACCCCGCACGGGTAACAATTTGCTCAATGCTGGCTTCATCAACCGCCGTCTCGGGAGGAATTTTGCGCACCAGATTCCGGAAAGCTATCAGCTCCCCCAGCTTGGGGGAACAACTGGCTATCTCATGATGGAGCCCCCACATGAAATGAACCACAAATCCCATGAAATTATTAGGAGCGTTGACCGGGACAGGTCTCGAACCTGCCATTCCGACGCTGCTTTTCCTGAAGGATTGGACTAAAAGCTCATAGGTCAGGCGACCGGGAATGGTATCTCCACTCTCCACTATCAATACTTCTCCCGTAGCCTTTTCCAGGAATAAGTTTATAGCTGAGGCTTTCCCTTTACGCTCCTGTTGAACCAGCACGCAAATTCTACTATCTCTGGCGGTATAGCTTTGTGCAATCTCTACCGTGCGGTCGGTGCAACCGCTGGCTACCACAAATATTTCATGAAGATTACATTTATCCAGACATTGCGACAATACCGCCTCCAACAGCCGGGCAATATTGGCTTCCTCATTGTAAGCCATAATCCCTAAACTACAGCGAACCATAAACCACGTCCCTCTTCGATGATATGGCAGTGTCTCCTCAATCCACCTATCCGGATAATGACATTCCTGATGTTTCAGCCTGTCTCAGGCCGAAACCACTAAAGGGGTACGCTACCCCTAAAACCTTTCGGCTTGAGACAAGCCGAAAGATCGAAATTCCCTGCCGCTTGCGTCGGCATTAGAGGGGAAGTTCATATTAATATTCCTCTGGTAGAGAGGCTATCGGTAGGCGGTTATTTTGTATAGGTTACCTGGAGGTCTTGCTTCTGGTATCGTTTATGGCAGCTTTGGCAGCGGGCCTCATTCCCATCGCCGAAATCCAGCTTCACCCCACATTCACAAGCCCATCCCTGAATTCGAGCCGGGTTCCCATAAACCAGGGCATAATCCGGGACATCTTTAGTAACTACCGCCCCTGCGCCGATAAGCGCATAACGGCCGATGGTATGGCCACAAACCACAGTGGCGTTGGCGCCGATGGTGGCTCCATACTTTACCTGCGTCCTCCTCCAGTGCTCAGGGGTGTTGCGGGGGATGGCCGAGCGGGGGTTAATAATGTTGGTAAATACCATTGAAGGGCCGCAGAAAACATAGTCTTCCAGGATAACCCCGCTATAGATTGATATGTTGTTCTGGACTTTTACTCCATTACCCAGCGCCACCCCCGGCCCGACGACTACATTCTGCCCGATATGGCAATTCAGGCCGATTTGGGCTCCTTTCATGATGTGACAAAAATGCCAAATTTTCGTGCCGCGGCCGATGCTCACTCCATCATCTATGTAAGACGAATCATGTACAAAATAACCCTTGTCCATTTTCAATATCCTATTTTACGAGGCAGTAATCAGCTCTTTGTTAGCGGATAGTATCCGCCGCCATTTTTTAACCCGAATAATTCGGGATCGGGATCACAAACACGCTCCCGCTGGTCGCTTCCATAGCGGGAGTTTTCGGTAATTTGTATGAAGATTTTGTTTTTTGACCGTTATTCTATAAGTAGCTGTATCCAAATAACAGCATTAATGTTTACCGCGGATTTATGAATAAGCCTGGTTAGAAGTGAAGGAGCGCTGTTATAAAAAATAAAACCCAATTGATACCCGTTGTATGATACCATAAGGTTTATTCTAATGTCTAAGAGTAAAAAAGCGAAGGCAGGATAAAAATATCTGATTAAGGCGATGGTCAGCAACTTTTGTTGTTCTATAACCCAAGCGGGCCCGGTTCGGGCTCCGCCCTTGACAAAACTGGCACGAATCCTTTACTATAAAGGAGATAAGTATATGTTACCTTTACCGTAAAACACCCTATAATATTAGGAGACGTTACTTGGATTGGTTGGCCGGCCTAATCTTACCAGCCGGTATTGTATTAGTTTTTCTGGCGGGCGGGGTTCTGCTTAGGAAGGCGCTTTATCGTCGGTTATTCGCTTGGGCGGAAAAAACTGAGTGGAAAGGCGATGAAGCGATCATCCAGTCCACCGAAAGACCGTTTCTTCTCTTGTCCATGATGGTGGGGATTTATGTGGCCCTGGAGGCATCCCTGCTGCCGCAGTCGGTGGTAGACATAGCCGGCCGGGTTTTATTGGCTTTGGGCGTGGCTGCGGTTACCCTAGTAGCGGACGATATAGCCTCCAATCTGGTTAGCCGGTACTCCCGCGGCGAAAAAGCTGTTCTACCGGCAACCTCTTTGACCAGGAATATCATTCGGGCTCTAATCTGGGGCCTAGGCGTCTTGATTCTGCTGCATAGTTTGGGGATCTCCATCGCTCCGCTATTGACTGCGCTGGGGATTGGCGGATTGGCGGTGGCGTTAGCGCTCCAGGATACCTTGTCTAACCTGTTTTCCGGTTTTTATGTTGCGCTCAACAAGCAGGTGAGGATAGGGGATTATATGAAGTTGGAATCCGGAGAAGAAGGATATGTAACCGATATGAATTGGCGTACCACCACTATCAGGAACTTGCCCAATAACATAATTGTGGTGCCCAATACCAAGCTGGCCACCGCGATTGTTACCAACTATGATCTAATTCAGAACGAGATGGCGGTATTGGTGCAGGTAGGGGTTGACTATGACAGTGATCTTAAAAACGTGGAGCGGGTGACGGTAGAGGTTGGATCAGACGTGATGCGCACTGTTTCCGGAGGAGTTCCTGAATTTGAACCATTCATCCGGTATCATACTTTCAATGACTCCAGCATTGACTTTACGGTCATCTTAAGGGCCAAGAAGTTTGTTGACCAGTATTTGGTTAAGCATGAGTTTATCAAGCGTTTGCATGAACGATATAATAGAGAAGGAATTGTGATTCCCTTCCCTATTCGAACCATATATCGGGGGGAGGAGGGCGAGTAATGGTCACTAGGGAGACCCTACATCAGTTGGTAGAAGAAAAATTAGCCGATTATCTGTTTGTGGTAGTCTCTAACCGGGAGCCTTATATACATACCTATGAAGGGAATAGGGTCAGGTGTATCACTCCGGCGAGCGGTCTTACTGTGGCGTTGGACCCGGTGATGCAGGCCAGCGGCGGCATCTGGATTGCCCATGGAGCGGGTGATGCAGACCGTAAAATGTCCGATAAGAAGGGGCGGGTGGCGGTGCCTCCCGGGAAAAAGCTCTATACCCTGAAGCGGGTATGGCTTACCAAGGAAGAAGAAGACGGCTACTATTATGGGTTTTCCAACGAGGCCCTGTGGCCCTTATGCCATGTTTCTTATACCCGTCCCATTTTCAAAGAGGATGACTGGGAGACCTACAAACATGTCAATCAGCGTTTTGCCGATGCTGTCCTGGAAGAGGTCGGCGACCGTCAGGCGTTCGTATTTATCCAGGACTATCATTTTGCTTTGTTATCCCGCATGATCAAGGAAGGTAACCCCAATTGCATTACCGCTCAATTCTGGCATATTCCCTGGCCGAACGAGGAGGCGTTCAGGATCTGTCCCTGGGGAGAGGAGATCCTCGACGGCATGTTGGGAAATGATTTGCTCGGCTTTCATATTCTCCATCACTGTCAAAATTTTATTAATACGGTGAAGAAGCATATTGAGGCCAAGGTAGATTATGAACGGTCGGAAATTACCCGAGGCGGCAAGTCCACTTTAGTAAGGCCCTTCCCTATTAGCGTAGATTTTGAGAAAATTAACAGTGAAGCCCAGGTGCCCAAAGTAGCCCAGGAGATGAAGCGTCTCCGGAAAGAATTAGGACTTGCCGGACAGATTATAGCTCTGGGTTTGGATCGTATTGATTATACAAAAGGGATTCCCGAGCGTCTGCGAGCGGTGGGCCGGTTCCTGGAAAAATATCCTGAGTATCAAGGCCGGTTTAAGTTTATTCAGTTAGGGGTTCTGAGCCGGATCCATATCCAGCGTTACAAGGACTTAAATGATGAAATCTACCGGCTGACAGTGGAGATAAATTATAAGTTCAAAAAGGGACGCTGGGTCCCCATAATCCTCCATAAGGGACTTCTGCATCCAGCCACTACAGCCGCTTTTCATTGCTTAGCTGACATGTTTATCGTAAGCTCTCTTCATGACGGCATGAATTTAGTGGCAAAAGAGTTTGTCTCGTCCAGGTTTGATGAGGATGGAGTGCTAATTCTGAGCCAGTTTACAGGCGCAGCGCGGCAACTGGACGGCGCTCTCACAATTAATCCTTATGCGATTGACGATTTTGCCGAAACCATAAAAACAGCTTGCGAGATGCCCTTAGAGGAGAAGCAGAAACGGATGCAGAAATCCCGTAAAGAGATTAAAGAAGATAATATTTATCGCTGGGCGGTAAGAATTATGTCGGAACTCCTTAAGTTTGAATTTAAGGAGGTAGATAACTAACTCACTTCATACTTTGAGGACATAAAATGGTAGTCGGGTCAGAGGGTATCCTCGACTACTTTACTTTTATGCCCGAATAATTCGGGATCATAAACACGCTCGGAGTTGGTCGCTTCCATAGCGGGAGTTTTCGGTGATTTGCATGAAAAATTTGTTTTTTGACCGTTATTTTATAACTAGCTGTATTTCAATAACATCATTAATGTTTGCCGTGGATTTATGAATAATCCGGCTAGGTAACTGCTAGAGGATGAGGCGTTTGCAAAAATCTGAAAATGTCATTCCCGAGCGCTTTTATCGGGAATCCAGATTGTGTAGGCATCAGCAACTTATGGATTTCCGTTTTCACGGGAGGGGACAATCTAAGCTGGTTTTGCAAGAGGCTCAGATGAAAGGAGATAATTCTCAATAAAACAAAATGGAAATATTATTCAGTCTGGCTGTTATTTTGATTGGTGGATTATTGGCGTCTAAACTGATAGGGGTTTTAAAATTACCTTCAGTCACTGCCTATATTTTATTCGGGATCCTGATAGGCCCGCATTTTTTGAATCTTACTGTCCGCGGGCTTTTGCTCGCCTCAGGGACCATCAGCAATTTTGTTTTGGGAATAGTAGCTTTCAGTCTGGGAGAAGGCTTCTCCTGGAAATTCCTTAAAAGATTGGGGAAGGTGGTAGTGTGGATTTCGGTGCTGGAAGCGGCCGGCGCCTGGATATTAGTCACATTAACATTCTTATTTATTCTTAAGCAACCGTTTTATCTAGCTCTGTTATTCGGGGCAATTGCTTCGGCTACTGCACCGGCGGCCACAATGGCCATTATCCGGGAACTAAAAGCCAAGGGGACATTTACCGAAGTATTGTTGGGGGTGGTGGCTGTAGATGACGCTTGGTGTCTGATAATATTTGCCTTTACATTAGTTATCTCCAAGGCGCTCTATACTCACAGCGCTAATATTCATATTTTCAGTATTTTAGGTAAGGCGGTTTATGAAATTTTAGGGGCCTTTGTAATCGGCGGGGCTACCGCCATCGCCTGTATTAAGTTTTCGAAATTCATGCTTAAAAAAGAAGATGATACCCTGATTTATACCTTGGGGTTTATTCTGATTATTGTAACATTATCAGATCAGCTTCATGTTTCGCTGCTGTTGGCTTGCATGGCTATGGGAACCGTGCTGAATAACTTCGGCAAGTCCGGCCCCAGGATTTTTGGAGCGCTAAGAAGAGTTGATACCCTACTCTACTTGATCTTTTTTGTTATTATAGGAGCAAATTTAGAAATAGACCTCCTCGGCAAAGCCGGAATGTTGGTAACAGCATTTGTGGTCGCCCGAGTGGTAGGGAAAGTAGGCGGCGCATATCTGGGGGCCCAGATCTCGGAAACGTCCGTGGTCAGTATCAGAAAATATCTGGGCTTAGCTTTAATTCCGCAGGCGGGAGTGGCTCTGGGCGTTTCCATGATTGCCAAAGCCGAGTTCCCTGAAGTTGGGGGATTTATACTAACTTCCGTTATTGTGGCAACTATTATCCATGAGTTGCTTGGTCCCCCCTGTTCGAGGTTCGCCCTGATCAAGTCCGGAGACGCCAAGATAAAATAGCTGTAGTTGCCGGCGCTTGCCCATTAACTCTGCCTAATTTAATAGTATAGATACAAGGAATTTCCTTTTTATGTCCAATAAAACAAGCAGATAATTTTTTATGTGCTGCCTTGGTTCTCAAACCCGACAGGCTGAATGAGTGGCAGGTTTCCTGAACCTGCCACCACCTAAAAAAACCGCAGTCAGGTCTGAGGACCTGACTACACAAAATGACAGTTTGTATGTCTGAAAGTCCGCACCGTAAGGTGCGCTAAGTTCTATATGAATGCTGTATTTAGCATATTTGACAATGATGTAGTTGCTCTGGCGGTATTACTTTTAGGAGGGTTTTTCGGCGGAAAACTGGTAAACAGGATAAAAATGCCGGCTGTAGCAGGCTATCTATTGGCCGGTATTCTACTGGGCCATTTCGGTCTCATCCACTCCGACCATTTAGAACAGTACCGGTTTATCGAGGTGTTGGGGTTAAGCATTGTGGCGCTGATAATCGGCGGTGGTATGCAGCTCGACAGGTTAAGAGCGATTGGCCGGAGCGTGGTGGTGATTACCCTCGTCCAGGTAGCCGGGGCCTTCTTAGCGGTATTATTAACCCTCAGGTTTATCTTATCCGCTTCCTGGGAGATATCCATTCTGTTGGGAGCGATTGCCTCGGCGACAGCTCCCGCCTCGCCGGTGGTTGTAATCTCGGAATTGCGCGCCAAGGGGCCGCTGACTGAGACGCTGCTGGCGGTGGTAGGCATGGATGATGCGGCCTGCTTAATGATATTTGGGGTGGCCTCAGCTATAGTTAACATTTTAATTAAAGGGAGCAACGACTTATCCCTCTTTTTGGTTCCGATATGGGAAATATTGGGTTCGATGTTAATCGGAGGGCTGATTGGATTTGTCATTCTGCGGTTAATTAAACATAATCGTAACCGGCATGAGATCGTCATCATACTAATCGGCATAACCTTTCTGACGGGAGAATTGGGGGAATATATCGGTCTCTCGGCGTTGCTGCTTAATATGTCCAGCGGGATAGTAATTGCTAATTTTAATCCCCGCGGCAGCATTTTCCATGTATTAGAAGATATAGAGCTTCCCGTGTTTATAATATTTTTCACTTTAGCCGGAGCCAGCCTAAACCTGAAGTTGCTGTTAAATTACTTTGGCTTAACAATGGCATATATCCTCTCGCGAGCGGTGGGAAAGGTGGGGGGCGCCTTTTTAGGGGCTAAAGTTTCCACTGCCGAAGTTGTGGTAAAGAAATACTTGGGATTTGCCATGTTATCCCAAGCCGGAGTGGCTATCGCGTTGGTGTTGGCGGTTCAGAGCCGTTTTCCCCAGTATGGATCGCTGATAAACGCCATCATACTTGCCGCGGTTACCGTCAATGAGTTAATCGGGCCCCTGGGAACAAAATATGCCCTTACGTCATCCGGCGAAGCTGGTAAGGATCATCGACGCAGGGGGGTTATGCCAAGCTCACACTGAGTTTATATAACGTCATAAATGTAGCTGCCTGAAAGAAATTTGGTACAACAGCAAAAGTGGCCTGCTCCTTGGTTAGGGCTTATATGGTGGTTTCGTAAAAAGTCAGAAAATACACATTCTTGTCATTCCCGTGCAAACGGGAATCCAGTATTTTAAGATAGTTAAGATCAGGATGGATTCCCGCTTTCGCGGGAATGACGACTTTATACGAAACCATCTTATATCAGTCAAGCATAATACTATCCTTTTCCAGATGAGCCTCTTGCAAAACTAGCTTAGACTTTTGCAAGTACCTTAGACAGGTAAGATTTTTTGAAGAGTGTGGCTTTAATGCCATCCAGAATGGAGGAACTAAGATATGTCTCATCGGTTTCGGCAGATGACAGTAACTATGATTTTATTATTCTGCTTGCTACCAGGAATCTCAAGCTGTAACGGCCAGGAACCTGTTCAGGAAGCGCGCACTCCATACATTCCGCCTCCCAAATCGGAAAACGAGGCTCCCGATTTTGTATTGCCGGATTTAAAGGGGAAGCCGGTAAACTCTAAAAGTTTTTTGGGGAAGATTACGGTGGTAAATTTTTGGGCCACATGGTGCGGCTACTGCCGTCTGGAAATACCCCAACTAAACCAACTCCATAAAAAGTATAAAGATAAAGGTGTCCGGATAGTGGGAATTTCTCTGGACAAAAAAGGCGCCAGCGTGGTGTTGCCTTTTATAAAAACGAACCCTATAAACTATTCGGTGTTGTTTGGAAATTCGGACCTAATCCGCAATTTCGGCGGCTTTCGGGGACTCCCAACCACTTTCTTAATCGATCAAGAATGGAGAATCCAAAAAAAATATCCCGGTTATGTAGATAAGTCAGTGATAGAAAAGGATGTCATTCCGCTCTTAAAACCCGCTGCCCCTAAAAAATCCACTTCCCCCCTTAAGAAAACCAATCAAATAAACAACAACTTTATGATAAACAGCGTAGATCAATTACACATCTCATAGATAACCCCGAAGATGGGGGGATATATAGATTGTATTCCCTAAGCACAGCCACCTTTGGTATCCTTATATACAGAACTCTATCAGCATAACATTTTCGATGAGGTTTGCTATCCGGAATAAAAAGGAGAGAAAGTGGTAAGGA
>QIEW01000374.1 GCA_003230535.1 bacterium | reverse complement strand
TATTGGCGAGAGTGGAGTAGATATAGAACTCCGAGCAGAAATGGTGCGGAAGCTGGAAGATAGGTGTCGGGTGTTTATTTCTTCGGAAGATGTTTTACCGCCAGAGCTTGAACGATATCAACTCCGTGTGCCTCCGGAGGTAATTCATCAAGTGCTCTGCTTTGCTCGGCTGTATCTGGGAGAAAGCCCTACTATGGCTACTGAGTCTGCCGTTTTGGGAACACCGGCGGTGTTGGTGTCTTCTTGGGCGGGAGAAGCTGGCAATATGAAGGAGTTGGAAAACAAGTATGGACTTATGTTTTGTTTTAAAGATACCGAACCAGCCTTTGAGAAAGCGCTACAGCTCCTTGGGCAGCCGAACTTAAAGGAAAAATGGTACAAGTTAAGCCGCAAGGTTTGGGAAGAAAAATTGGATGTTACGGAATGGTTAGTGAAGCAAGTGGAGGAATACGGGGTTGAAACTGATTTTTGAGTTATAAGCTCACCTTATGCAAGGATTGACAATCTACCAAAACCATAAGCGCGGAGGATAAACCAATTATTTTTCAATGAGTTGCAGAAGTACTACTCTCTGTGACCTCTGCGTTCTCTGCGGTTAAAATCACCGGGCATTGGTCCGTATTTTAGTTTGCCGTAACATGAGTTATAAGAATGAGTTGTTTAACAATATTCTTTTATCCTTACCCCTTTGCTTTTTATCCGGAAAATATTATAATAATTTCAAATGTAAGAATACTGGAGTAAGACCACCGATAGAGCTAAGGGAGGAAGCGTGGCTACCAAATATAGAGCTTGGTTTCAGTGCATCGGGGGCTGTTTAGGACAATATAGGCTGAGCGAGGTTATTTATAGCTGTCCGGAATGTGGAAACCTGTTGGAGGTTCGACATAATTTAAAAGCCCTGCGGGAGCGGAGTCCGGCTGAGTGGAAAGAGTTATTTGATACCCGTTATAAGGTATCGGCCTGGCCCTATGGGAGTTCAGTTTGGGGCAAGAAGGAGTTAGTCTGCCCCAATATTGATAATGAGAATGTGGTGTCGGCTTATGAGGGAGGAAGTAATATATTTTGGGCGCGGCGCCTGGGGGAACAGATTGGCGTCGAGGATCTGTGGGTCAAGCAGTGCGGGAATAATCATACCGGCTCCTTTAAAGATCTGGGGATGACCGTGTTGGTCTCACAGGTAAATCAGATGATGGCCGAAGGGAAACCTATTCGGGCGGTGGCTTGTGCTTCTACGGGAGATACTTCAGCCTCCTTGGCGGCCTACTGTGCCATGGCGGGAATTAGAGCAATTGTGTTTCTTCCCAGGCACAAGGTCTCTTTTGCCCAGCTTATTCAGCCGCTGGCAAACGGGGCGCTTACGGTTGCTCTTGATACTGATTTTGATGGCTGCATGAAGATGGTGCGGGAGGTTTGCTCGAAGAATGACATCTATTTAGCCAACTCTATGAATTCCCTCCGTATAGAGGGCCAAAAAACCATCAGCATCGAGATGGTGCAGCAGTTTAACTGGCAAGTGCCTGATGTAGTGATTGTTCCGGGGGGAAATTTAGGGAATATTAGCGCTATCGGGAAAGGTTTCCTGATGATGCGCAACCTCGGGCTGATAAACCGTCTTCCCCGGCTGGTGTGCGCTCAGTCGGAGCGAGCTAACCCCCTCTACCGTAGCTATCTTAACGGCTTCCGGAAATATAAACCGCTACGTGCAAAAAAGACTTTAGCCTCCGCCATTCAGATTGGCGATCCGGTGAGTATAAATAAAGCCATCGCCATCTTGAAGGAATTTAATGGAATAGTAGAGCAGGCGACGGAAGACGAGTTGGCTAATGCCGCCGCCCGTGCTGACCGCACCGGTCTCCTGAATTGCCCGCATACCGGAGTTACGTTGGCGGCGCTGTTTAAGCTGGTGGACAGAGGTATTATCCAATCTCAAGACAGGACAATCGTAATCTCCACCGCCAATGGGCTGAAGTTTGCCAACTTTCAGCTTCGCTACCACGAAGGCCGGCTCAAGGGCATATCCTCAAGATATGCTAACTGTCCGTTGGAACTTCCCGCCCAATATGACACGGTTCGGGGGGCGATCTTAACGTCGCTGGAGAGTAAGGTTTAGTAACTTGAGCGTATAGATACAAGGAATTTCCATTTTTTTGGTCCAATAAAACAAACAGATATAGCTTAATGTGCTGTCGGGTCCTCAGACCCAACAGGCTGAACGAGTGCCAAGTTTCCTGAACCTGTCGCCACCTAAAAAGTCCGCGCCGGTTATCTTTCTCCAAACCAGAGGCTTATCTCAAATTCCGCCTCTTCTTTACTTCCGGAGGCATGAATAAGATTGGCGATGGCTCTGCGCTCGGCGTTTGCCAACTCAGGCGAGTCGACGGAAAAATCACCGCGAATAGTTCCCGGGGCAGCCAAGATGGGGATGGTGTTCCCTACTAGTTTACGGATTATCTCCACGGCGTGGTTTCCGCTGATTTTCATGATTATTACCGGTCCGGAAGTAAGATAGGTAATCAACCATCCTTTAACTTTCCGTCCTATTTCAGCTTTGTCTGTAGTGCCGATCTCTTGTAACGGATCTAAACCATATTTATTGTAAGTTGAGAGAGTTTTTTCCCCAACGGTCTCCAACCATACTTTGGTCTCCGGATAAAGTTTTTTAACTGTTTCCGGAGAGGCGTTAACCATCCTCATCTCTTCGATTAGGAGGTCGGCGTCTTCTATGCGGGAGATTATTCTACCTACCAGTTTTTTCTTTAGCGTGTCAGGTTTTAGCAAAGAAAATGTTTTTTCCATGGTTTCTCCTTGTTTTTAAAAACGTGCTATAATAACTTTTCTTTTGAGGATTAGTTTTCAGGAAGGATTTTCCCTTCCGGATGGAATAGAAATTGCTTCTTTATAGTCAGTTCAAAAGAGGAGTTTATGATGAAATGGAATTTAGTAGTGTTTGGAATTTTAATTTTGGGGTTAGTCTGCTTACTAACCTATGCGCTTGAGCGCCCTACAAAGAAATAATCCTTCCTAAGACAATTCTTCCGCTGTGATGTTATCAATCAGGCGGGCTTTCCCTATCCTTACCGCCAAAGCGATTAATGTACCCTCGTTAATGATTTCCAATTCAGAGAGACTTTCTGGTTCGCAAATAGAGATATACTCTAACTGAGCTAAGGGTTCTGATTGAATAACGTCTTGTATTTGTTGTTTTATTCTGCTGGCAACCCGTTCTCCTTGCATAATTTTAGCCTTTGCCAGCTCTAAGGAGCGGGGAATCACCTGTGCCGCTTGGCGCTCTTTGGGTGAAAGATAGAGGTTGCGGGAGCTGTAGGCCACCCCATCTTCCTCCCGTATTGTGGGCAGCACCACAATTTCTACCTCCATATGGAGATCGACGGCCATCCTTTTTATGATGATCGCCTGTTGAGCATCTTTCTGTCCGAAATAGGCCCGCGTGGGTTTGATAATATTGAACAGCTTCGTAACCACCGTAGTCACACCCTGAAAATGGTTTGGCCGCACGGCTCCGCAGAGACGTGTCGATAGTTCCTTCACCTCCACCGTTGTTTTGAAACCCGAGGGGTACATATCGGCTGCCTCCGGGATAAAAATAATGTCGATTCCCACGCCGTCAATGATTTCTAAATCACGCGCCAAGTCTCGAGGATAAATATGATAATCTTCGCTCGGCTCAAACTGTGTGGGGTTGACGAAGATGCTTAATACTACAAAATCATTGTCAATCTTGGCCTTCCGAAGCAAAGAGAGATGAGCTGTATGCAAGGCGCCCATAGTAGGCACAAGACCAATGGTTTTGTTTTCTGTGTGCCACTTTTTGGCTACCGTCTGCATCTCTCTCAGGGTTTTTATGACCCTCATTATTCACTCCTTCTTAACCCGAATACTTCGGGATTTATAACACGCTCCCGTTGGTCGCTTCCATAGCGGGAGTTTTCGGTGATTTGTATGAGCCATTTTGTTTTTGACCGTTATTCTGTAACTAGCTGTATTCAAATAACATCATCAACGTTTACCGTGGATTTATGAATAATCCGGGTTAATATAACTTAGCTTCTGTATTAATGAGTCATGTTACGCAAACCTATAATCCTGCCCGTAAAAAAGGATTTTAACCGCACATGAGAACACAGAGGTCACAGAGATTTAATAATTTTAGAACTCATGAGACTTTTGCAAGCACCTCTTCATTGAAAAACAATTATTTTCCTCTCTGTGCTCTTTGTGTCCTCTGTGGTTAATTATTCTGGGCTTTTTGGTAGATCGCTTATCCTTGCGTAAGGTGAGTTAATGATATGTGTGCTCCGGTCCGGGAAATTGTCCGGTCTCCACTTCTTGTTTAAACCTCTGTGTAGCCTTCCGGATTTCCTCACGGATACCGGCATATTGTTTTACAAACTTGGGAGGTTTCTTGCCGGTAAGACCTAACAGGTCGCAGATTACCAGCACCTGGCCGTCACAAACCGCTCCGGCGCCGATACCGATAGTGGGTATAGAAACAGTCTTGGTGATAGTTTCGGCTACCTGGGGAGGTATCCCTTCAAGAACTAGTGAAAATACGCCGGCCTCCTCCATAGCTTTAGCGTCCTCGATCAGTTTTTGGGCCTGTTCCTCGGAGCGGCCTTGCACTCGAAACCCGCCCATCTGGTGCACTAGCTGGGGCGTAAGGCCCACATGGCCCATGACCGATATCCCAGCCTCTACCAGTGACTTGACTCTCCGTATTGCACAGCCGCAAAACTCCAGTTTTACGGCCTCAGCTCCGGTTTTAATGAACCGGGCCGCATTCCGGATGGTCTCCTCATCACTGACATGGAAGGACGCAAACGGCATATCTCCCACTACCAGCGCCCGCCTCCTTCCCCGGCAGACTGCCCCCGTGTGGTGGAGCATCTCCTCCATGCTTACCGGCAATGTGTTTTCATACCCTAACAGCAACATGCCCAGGGAATCCCCGACCAATAGGATATCGATCTCCACCTCATCCAGGATCTGAGCGGTAAGAAAATCATAGGCGGTGAGCATGGTGATTTTTTGCCCGGCTCTCTTTTTCTGTAATAACTTAGGTATAGTGACCTTTTCCATGCGTTCCCTCTAAATTGCAGAGGCGCAATAAATTGCGCCCGATCTTATTTTTAACCTCTCTCTTAGGGAGTGTATATAATTAACTCATCACTTTTATGTTTATAGATGTTTCGGCTTGTCTCAAGCCGAAACATCAAAACCGATGAGTTATTTACATATAACCCCTAAACCCGCCTTCTTGGAGCAGCCGCCAAAGGATGATGTTATAGTCGTTCTTTTACTTAGAAATTCTTTCCAGCTTTCCCTGATCGTAGATATAATACTCTTTTTGAGGATAAAAATCCATAAGCTCTTTGTTTCTATCGCCTAAGTGTAATACATATAGAACTCCACCTGAAAGATCCGGTGAGTTTCTGGTGTACCATTTAGGGTAGAAAAGTTTGACGTTACGGATAAATATCAACGCATTTTTTATCCCTGCTTTTTCAACGGTATCATAGGGTTGCCGTAATTGCAGCATATAAGAACTGGGAGAAAAACCTCTCTTAACATTGAGCCCTAATGTGACCGCGATAACAGCTCCTAAAAAAATTGTCAGAAAGGGGAAGCAGCTTTCCTGGGTTCCTTTTTTCCATAGCCTGACAAGCTGGAGCAATCCCACCGGGATAAGTAGTAAAAGACACACCAATGCCTCATAATAGTAGCGAACCTGCCAAATATTTCCTCCTAAGAAAAGATAAGCAATGATCATTAATACGAAGAGACTGCCGAAAAGGTAAGTATATTTATTTCTTTTCCAGAAAGCTAATATGATGCCGGTTAAGAAAATTAAACCGGAAAAAACATTATATTTTAGATGTTTTATAAGCACCCTGATCCTAAATGCCAGATCTCCTAACCCCCGGGTAAACCTATTGGCAACATTTTTTTTGCTGGATAAGAAACGGGCGCTGATGGTCGGTGTTCCGCCTTCTGCTTCCCAGTAAGCATGATAACCAAGTCGGAGGGGATGCCCGGTCTGAAGCTTATTTGTAATAAGCAAGAGCGCCAGGGGTATGGCTAGACCCAAAGCAAAGACAGCTATCTTCTTAGAGGTTTCTTTAGGATGCCGAATTAGATGCCGGAGTCCCCAAAAAGCAAAAGGCAGAGAAAAAATCCCTGCGGTTTGGGGCCGGATGTTTATGGCGATGCCCAGAGCTATACCAGACAGAAATGGCCAGCTGAGTTTAGGTTTTTCCAAAGTTTTCAGGAAGGAATAGATAAATATGGATAGAAACAACATCTCGCCGGCATGAGCGAAATATGAACCATTTATCGCCACCACTAAAGGGCACAACGAGACAAAGCATACGCCAAACCTGGCCAACTCTTGTCCAAAAGCCTTCCGGGCAATCATGTATAAAAAAGGTAATGTGGCTGCGCCTAGTAAGGGAGGTATTATCCAAGGAGCCCCGAAGCTCTCCCCCAGCGCTAAAAAGTAGGCGTTCCCCGGAGGGTAGATAGAATGTATCCGCTCTTTATTTACGATCCAGTCGGAGTTAAAAAACTCTTGCAGGGGATGCGCCGGCGCCCACAGTCTTCCTTGTGAGAGAAGCTTAGCTTGGAAAAGAAAAGAGTGCTCGTCCCCGCTGATTGGGAAATCCTGGAGTGAGAAATGAAGCCGGAATACATAAAGTGCGAAAGCTGATAAACAGAGGACACCCAAAAACCATCTGTCGGATGAGGATAAAAGCCACCGGTTAACCGAGAAAAATTTCTTCTCATGCTTGGTAGTCAGCCATAAGGCAAACCAGATAAATGCCAAATTTCCGGTAGCCGTGAGGGATGCCTGATGGAACTGTTGGTAACTGATCGCCGGAAAAAGCGACAGAAAGGAACCGGTGCCCCGATAAAAACTCTGCATGGCGGTATAAGCCTGATTATCCTTGTAATTAAATGCCAGGCATAAGAGTTCGAAACCAAATAAAAGCGCCCATAAGGCTAAGGATAAAGCCGGCTTTGCCAGCGACTTATTATCGGATTGACAAATTTCTAAAGACATCTTATGATTTAGAGTTTAAGGGCGTAATAAAAGTTTTCCCTGATTAGCGGTGAATTATAAAACATATACAAAGGCGATTGTAAACTCTGCTAATGACCATGGACGTAAAGCCCAAAAGGCATCTGTTTTTAAGTAAAAGCGCCCCGCGGGCGGGTTTCTTCATTGCCACAAATATTGTTAAGTTATTGTCTTTTGGGTCTGGCTATTTTACATCTATTTCCCAGGAAGATTCAAGATTAAATAATAGGTGAAGGGTGAAAGTAAAGTCAGAAATAATCAGCCGGGCGGAAGATGTCCGGCTGCTGCTCTTGGATTCCGATGGAGTGTTGACTGATGGTCGGATTACGTACTTGTCCGATGGTCATGAGAGCCTTTCCTTTGATGTGAAGGACGGGTTTGGGATTAGTCTGGCGCAGCGGGCGGGTCTCAGGGTTGCCATAATAAGCGGCCGGGGCTCCCGGGTTTTAGAGCAGCGGGCTCAGGAGTTGGGCATCACGGATTTATATTTGAATGCTCATCGGAAAACGGAAGCTTACCTTAAACTTCTGGATAAACATCAACTCCAGGATGCCGAGGTGGCCTTTATCGGTGACGACTTCATAGATATCCCGGTTCTCCGGCGGGTCGGTCTGGCCGTGTCCGTACCGGAGGCGCCGTTAGAGGTGCAGCAAACGGCGCATTATGTGACGGAAAAGGGCGGTGGGCGAGGCGCAATCCGCGAGGTGGTAGAGCTTATCCTGAAGGCTAAAAAGAGTTGGGAACAGGCTACTGACCGTTACTTCTAAGGCGTTGGCGAGCTGTAAAGATCGATCAGCCCATACTTCGATATTAGGGGGGGTGCAAGGAGATGCAGATAGAAGATGAGGATGTAGAGCAGAATAAGTTCTTTGCGGTCATCGCCTATATCTCAGTATTATGTTTTGTGCCGCTGCTTTTTAAGAAGAGCAGTCATTATGCAGTGTTTCATGGGAAGCAGGGTCTGATCTTGTTTATTTGGGAAGTGGGAGCGTTGGTGGTAAAGTTTATTCCCGTAATAGGCTGGATCCTTTGGTTTGTCTCTGCGGTAGCCTGCTTTGTGCTCGCTGTTTTAGGGATGATTTATGCTTATCTGGGAATTCCCTGGCGTCTCCCGGCCTTCTTAGGGGATTGGGCCGAGGAATTAGAAGTCTAGCTTGCCGGTGGATGACAGACAATAGAAAAATTTGAGAGAAATACAGATGTCGGATCCGATAATACAAGTCCGGGGACTGACGAAAAAATATGAGCATCTGTGGGCTTTAAGAGGGGTGGATTTCGAACTGGAGGCCGGAGAGTTCCTGGCCTTGTTCGGCCCTAATGGCGCCGGTAAAACCACTTTATTGCGGATACTGGCTACATTAACCAGGCCCAACGCCGGTAAAGTGTCTATCTGTGGCTATGATGCGGGGGAGAATGCCGAAGACTTGCGGAGGCAGTTAGGCGTAGTCTCTCACAACACTTTTCTCTACGGCAGTCTCTCGGCTGAGGAGAACCTCCGGTTTTATGCCGCTTTGCATGGATTGGGAGAGGCGCGCTCCAGGATTGCGGAGATATTGGACTTGGTGGGTTTGGGGCCCCGGCGACGGGACTTTGTGCGAACCTTCTCCAGGGGTATGCAGCAACGGTTGGCCCTCGCGCGGGCTTTAGTGCATAACCCGCAGATATTGCTGTTCGATGAGCCTTATACCGGCTTGGACCCCATTTCCAGCGCCCGATTAAGCAAACTTTTATCTGATCTTCGACAGGAACGCCATACAGTGTTTATGATTACCCATGATCTGGGGCGCGGGCTGGAGTTGGCTACGCAGGCCGCTATTTTGGTGGCTGGACGGATAGTTTATCATCAGCCGGTAGCGGGAATGGGGCTTACTGAGTTTTCCGGGCTTTACTCTCAAGTGGTAGCTGAGAATACCAACTCACCGACGATGCGCCGGGCCAAAAAACTTTTGGTTTAAAGCAGGAACTTAGCGCGCCTATCGCTGCGGACTTTCACTTGAGCAGTCTCGCTTTCATAAGCGTTGGTGTTTACGCAACCAAGAAGCAGGCGGGGAGGGCAAGCCCGTCCGTCAAAAATGCGTAAACATGCTATGTTTCATGTAGATACCGTCTTGGTTGTCAAGAGCAAAAAGCAGGATTTGGGTCAAAAGGTTTTTGGTTCTTGATTACGCCATAATTTATGTGTAACAGCTTGCGCATACAAGCTACAATTGCTCGCCTGGGGGGAGAAGGTTAGGATGAGGGGGGGTATGAGCAACTGACAAATTAGAGTTGACCCAGACACTAGAGGGATAAATATGGATACTATTGACCGCAGGCTTATAAACCGAATTCAGCGGAATTTCCCCGTTTGTTCCCGACCGTTTAAGGTATTGGCGGAAGAGTTGGGGATCCCTGAAGCGGAAATTATCTCCCGCTTGGAAAGGCTGAAGTCGGCTAAGATCATCCGGCGTTTGGGGGCGGTGTTTGATTCGCAGAAACTGGGGTTTTCCAGCACGCTGATCGCCATGCGGGTACCTGAGGAGAGACTGGATAAGGTTGCCGGTATCGTCAATCAATATCGGGGGGTAACCCACAATTATCAACGTCCGGCCAAATATAACATGTGGTTCACCGTCACTGCGGAATCTCCCGCCCGACTGGATGAAATTATCGGAGAGATCAAAACCAAGACGGGGATTACCGACCTCCTTAATTTACCCGCGCTTCGGTTATTTAAAATTAACGTGGATTTCCAGTTGGAAGAATAAACAGCTATATTAACGCCTAAGATAAGATAAACTCGCAAAAAGTCAGAAAACACACATTCTTGTTATTCCCGTTTTCGCGGGAATAACAACTTTTTACGAGACCATCAGATAAGTGAGTGTAAATAACTCATGTTACGCATAGAGCGTTTTTTTGTTGAATAATTTATATTTTTCTTGTTTAATAGTGCATTATGGACAAAGAAATGTTAGAA
>QIEW01000490.1 GCA_003230535.1 bacterium | reverse complement strand
CGGGAGCTGAACCAGCGGGTGCGGGAGGCGGCGGCGGCCGGGGCCGGCCGGATAGAGTTGCGCGGGGTAAACGGTCAGCGATACATTGGGGACGGTCTGCGGGGAAACTTTACCATAACGGTGGACGGCGTACCGGGAAATGATCTGGCGGCCTTCATGGACGGCCCGACTATTATCGTCCATAGTAACGCCCAAGACTGTGTCTGTAACACCATGAACAGCGGCAAAGTCATTATCCATGGACATGCCGGCGACGTATTGGGGTATGGGATGCGCGGGGGAAAACTCCATATTGCCGGCGATGTGGGTTACCGGGTTGGAATTCATATGAAGGCATATCAAAACAAGGTGCCGGTAATTATAGCGGGCGGTTCCGCCGGTGATTTCTTTGGGGAATATATGGCCGGCGGCATCATGATCTTACTGGGGATGAATACTTATCGGGACACAATTGTGGGAAGCTATTTGGGTACCGGCATGCATGGCGGGGCGATCTATATTAGAGGGAAAGTAGGCTCGACGATACAGGCGCATCAATTAGGTGCGGAGGTGGGTGTCAGGGACATAGAGGAGAAGGATCGTAAATTGTTACTGGAGCTTCTGGCTGAATATTGTCAGGACTTAGATTTCAATTTAGAGGAGGTCCTTTCGGAAGATTTTCAGAAGCTGGTACCGATCAGCCATCGCCCATATGGCAAGTTATATGCCTACTAAACTGTCACATATATAGTCTGGGGAATGCTATGGAAGAATTGTTAACAAAGATCAGTTCCAGGAGTGCAAAGTTAGGCATTATGGGGTTGGGCTATGTAGGCTTACCCCTGGCGGTGGAGTTTGCCGGCGCAGGGTTGACGGTAGTGGGACTGGATGTAAACCAGGGCAAGGTGGCTAAGATACAACGGGGAGAATCCTATATCCTGGATGTAGAAACTGAGGCGTTAAAGGCGGTCGTAGATAGCGGTCATCTAAGAGCGACTACAGATTTCAGCGCTATTGAGGATGTGGATGCAGTAATTATCTGTGTTCCGACACCATTAGGTAAGACACGAGAACCGGATGTCTCGTACATTGTGGAAGCCACCGGGCAAGCGGCTAAATATTTGCACCCTGGAATGTTGGTTGTGCTGCAAAGCACCACTTATCCCGGCACTACTGAAGAGTTGGTTTTGCCTAAGTTAACTGAAACTGGTTTGGAGGTCGGCAAGGATTTTTATCTGGCATTTTCACCTGAACGGGTAGACCCAGGAAATGAAGCCTACACGATCAGGAACGTACCTAAAGTAGTAGGCGGGGTGACTCCTGAATGTACGAGGTTGGCTTGCGCCTTATATGCCCAGTGTATTGAGCATGTAGTTCCGGTATCATCGCCCAAATCAGCCGAAATGTGTAAATTAATTGAGAATACTTTTCGCATTATAAATATTGGGTTGGTAAACGAACTGGCTCTGCTTAGCGACAGGCTGGGGATAGATATCTGGGAGGCGATAGATGCCGCCGCCACCAAGCCTTTCGGGTTCATGCCTTTCTACCCCGGGCCGGGATTAGGGGGACATTGTATTCCTGTGGATCCTTTTTATCTCTCCTGGAAAGCTAAGTTATTGGGATTTGAAGCGCGCTTTATTGAACTGGCGGGTATGATAAACCGCTATATGCCTTATCATGTAGTAGCCAGGATTATGGATGTATTAAATCGGCGGGGCAAATGTTTGCAGGGGGCGTCTGTGCTAATCTTGGGGATAACCTACAAGGCCGATATTGACGATATCAGGGAATCTCCCGCCCTGGATATAATTCAAATGCTCCAAAATAAAGGGGCGGAAGTCAGTTATAATGATCCGTATATTCATAGTCTGAAGTTGAGCACAGGGGAAATTTATTCTCAATCTGTTACCGCTGATTTTCTAAAGAATACTGATTGTACTGTAATTATTACCGCTCATCAGATGTTTGATTATTCGCTGATAACTCAAAATGCCGATCTCATTCTAGATACCAGAAACGCCTTAAAAGACTTTTCCGGCTCACATATTGTAAAGCTGTAAGGGAGATTTAAAAAAGCTCTGTTCAGTTCTGACGGCCATGATGTCCAAAATTTTATCTGGCTTTGTGAAGGTTATTCATATATAATTTATATGATAACATAAGCGTGTTTATGATCCCGAATTGTTCGGGTTAGCAACATCTGGCGGTGTTATAATTTGAATTTAATTTTTTAGGAGGCGCCATGAACAGCCTAAAACAGCTCTTGTTTCATAAATTTGCCACTGAGGCTCGGGAGCGTTTGTTAGCTGAGCTTAAACAAACCTATGAACCAAAAAAGGGAGACCGTTTCCACCATCAAGGGGTTACTTATGAAATCGGTTCGCTGGTAGTTTCAGGTAATGGATTGGAATACGAGATCAGCTCCAAAATACCTTTAGAAGAGTTAGGAGGGTCTGAAGATATCCAGGCTTTTTTTGAGGAAATAAAAAATCAATGTTATAACTGCACCAGACCTCCTGTTCATATGGGTATGGACGACATTGTATCTAAAACAGGGGAACGGGAAATAAAGAAGCGGGATTATATTCGCCTAAGACATAACTATGAATTTGATGAGTTGTTTGATGAGAGACAAGTTGCCGCGCAAATGGAGGCTATCCAGCAAGGCCAACAGGATTTACCTCCCCAAATTAATGGTGTGATAACTGTTTCCGGTCGAGTGGTCCTCATGGATGTCCGTGAAAATACTTACCGCTATATCAAGGAAAATACAATGCAATTTATAGAAACTAATGAAAAAGTCAGGGAAAAGTTCCGCCAACGGAGCAAAACAGCCTGAGCCCCCGCAAAAAGGCGCTCTTTATGTAGTAGCTACTCCGATTGGCAACCTCGAAGATATTACCCTGCGGGCGTTACGGATATTAGCCGAGGTAGATCTAATTGCCGCAGAGGACACCCGCCATACCCGCAAGCTGCTTAACTATTACCAGATAAAGACCCCCACTATCAGCTACTATGCCCATAACGAACGCTATAGGGGGGGTGAGATTATTGGGCGAATCAAAAGAGGGGCCGGGGTGGCTCTCGTCTCTGATGCAGGCACCCCCGGCATATCCGACCCTGGATTTTTTTTATTAGAAGAAGCCTGGCGTGAAAATATCCCCATTGTTTCCGTACCCGGCGTGTCCGCAGTAACAGCGGCGCTAAGCGTATGCAGTCTGCCGGAAGCCAGTTTTGTATTCGAAGGATACCTGCCGGCTAAAACCAATAAACGCCGGAAAAAACTGGAACAGATCAAGCAGGAAAACCGGCCGCTGGTTCTCTTTGAAACCCCCCACCGGCTTCGCTACGCCTTAGCTGACATGGTGGATATTCTGGGGGAGCGACCTCTTGTTCTTACCAGGGAACTGACTAAAAAATTTGAACAAATCTTACGCGGCACCCCAGCCGAAATCCAGGAAAAGCTGGCTGACAGCAAAATCAGAGGCGAATTTACCCTGGTGCTCTTAAGTTCAGAGTATTCAAAGTCATAGAACAATTTTTTGGGAGAGAATGTTCCAATAAATAATGTAGTAAGTAATTGGTATCCTTTCTCAATCGTTGGAGTTTTTGGGATAAATAATCAGTAATCGGAACAGTTATACCAAGTTGCATTCAGACGGTTAACTGTCAGGTGGTAACACCTGACAGCACTTTATAGCTATATTTATGGTTTACAGTAGGTTATGGTGGCGTCAGGAGTTACCTCCTGACGCAAATCTTTCATGTTTGATGGTAACTTGGTATTAGTTAATGATAACAAAAGGATTGTTGGAAAAAATATATAAGGCCGCCAGCATTCAGAGGTGGAATGACCATGTAAGGCCGGTGGAGTTTACCGAGCTGGACAAGCAGGCGCATAAGATGGTAATTGCTTACATCATAGGTAAGCATGAGGAATTCCAGGGAAGGCCGAAATTCAACTGGATCAAGTTAATTGAAGGAGGAATTTTTGAGCTGCTCCAACGCGTCATCCTGACTGATATTAAGCCCCCGGTCTTCCACTGGATGATGGATAAAAAAGGGATGGAATTAAATAAGTGGGTTATCGAGGAGTTGGCAAATGATATTGCCGGGATTAAAAATCTTAAAGAGGATATGGAAAAGTATTTGTTTAATCCCGATTTCTTTAAAGAAGAGAAACGAATTTTAAAGGCGGCGCATTATCTGGCCACCAACTGGGAGTTTAAAATCATCTACAACATCGCCCCATTTATTTATGATATAGATAAAACCAAAGAGAGAATTGAAAATGAGATTGAAGATCATTACGATCTGATTGGCGTCCAGAAAATATTGTTAGGTAAGAAAACATTTGGTTTTATTGATCTTTGCGGTCAGCTTAGGTTCCAGCAGAGATGGGCTCAGACCCCGAGGGTGCCGAAAACGTCTGTTTTGGGACACATGCTTATTGTGGCGATATTTTCCTACCTCTGCTCCAGAGAGATAGATGCCTGCGACAAAAGAGTTTATAATAACTTTTTTGCCGCCCTCTTCCATGATCTGCCCGAGGCGTTAACCAGAGATATCTCCACGCCGGTAAAGGGAGCGGTCGAAGGGCTAAAGGAGACGATAAAGGAATATGAAGAAATACAATTAGAGGAACGGTTATTGCCTCTCCTGCCCCTATCTTGGCATGAAGAGTTAAGATACTTTCTTGGCGATGAACATCAACCGAAGAGAAGGGAAAATGGAAAGACTATTCCGATTAATAAAGCCGAAGTTAATAAATACAATGAAGATAAATTTTCCAGATTGGACGGGGATATTATAAAGGCCTGCGATCATCTGGCGGCATTCATAGAGGCATGCCTGTCAATTAGTCATGGAATACAATCTAAAACCCTCAAGGAAGCAAAGAACGAACTTTACGAAGATTATCAGGTCAGGAAAAAGATTTCTGGAATTAATTTTGCGCAGTTATTTGAATATTTTTATTCCGAAGCATGATGGTCTCGTAAAAAGTTGTCATTCCCAGGAAAGTGGGAATCCATACCGATTTTAACTATCTGAAAATACTGGATTCACGTTTGCACGGGAATGACATAACTAACATATACTATACCCCTATAGGCTAACTTTAGTTATAAGGAGGGGGCTTGGGCTCCCCCCCCCAACCCTCGGCAAGATCAAATACCAAGTCTACTTGTCAGTTCCCAATGTTTTGCAAAAAGGTTCTCACCTTCCCCAGCAGGCAAAATTCGGCTATAAAGCGCCTTTAACAGTATAAGCCCAGTATACAGTACTCAGAGGATTGCCAGCTTTATCGGCTGCTCTTACAATTACTAAAACCCCACCTGAATATTTATAAGTAAAGGGATAGCTTACATGATAGGCAAAAGGAATACCGGTGATGTTAGGTTTAAACCACCAGCCATTAATATACATCCAGATAGAAAAAATATCTATTCCGCTTTCTTCATCCAATAGCACCAGTGAAATCGATGTGCCAATAGGAATGTTTTCCGCGCCGGGTACCGGAGTAATTTCGGATGCAATTGGCGGCGTAATATCTGGAGACGCCAGTTCCTCTAAGGAGACTATCTCCAGGGCAGCGATTTGCTGTAGATTAATTATAGGAGCAAATTCAATGTTGAGCTGCCCATCGCTTACTTCGGTGATAAGGCCGATAAATACAGCATTATCATGTCCGAATCGTTTATAAATATCGAGGTGACGGGTAATCAGTTCCCCTTCCAATCTAATGCCAAACCACCTCTTACCCGCCTTTTCATAAGTTATTTCCGCAAAATGCAGTATTACCAGATATCTCCCATTATCAAGATCAAATTTATATTCATCAATACCGCAACGTTGGATCTGATAGAGTGGATCATCATCGGTATCAGCAATTTCATCTGCTGTGCTAACAGGATAACCATCTATATATCCCCACTCGCCACCCACTTCATAACTCTGATCTGCAAGCCATATATTACCGTATAGATCCTCATACTCATCCCCGCCGACATTTATGCGTAATACACCGGTTTCATTAATTTGAGTAATGGTAGTAAACTGATAGCTATAATCTAATGTATTCGGTGGAACAGCTAGATCCTGGGCGATAATATTTACATCGACTAAACGGTCGTAACCCCACCCACCTTGAGGTGAGTAGCTTATAGTATACAATGTGGGGGAACCGCTGAGTTCATAAGAAACGGGGATGGCATCAATTTTCAGAACTATGGAAGATGGCTCAATACCGCTTTCTATATCCTCCATTGTAATATAGAGAGTTTCATTAGTAAGAACGTTTGACTGTCCTGGAGTTGGGGACAAGCTTTTTATGCTAGGCGGAGTCTCATCAACGATTTGGTTTATGATATATTCTTCTTGTTTTATTTCCTCCATGTTTTCAGCTAAATCCACGGCGAAAAATTTTAGTATGGTATCGGAAGCGATAGTAATAGGTTGTCCATAAACCGGCGAAGATGTAGTTGGTGTCGTCCCATCCATTGTAAAGTAGATAACAGCTCCTTCAGTGGTGGACAGAACTACCTGTTGTTCCTGGTTATAGCTTCCTCCGCCTGGGACGGCGCCAGTAGTCGGCGGTATAGTATCCAGGATAATAGAAACATTAATTTCTTCAGTAGTCCAGTTACTTGCTGCATCCATAAACCTGGCATATACATATTTAACTCCATCCTGTGCGGTGCCTCCATAAGCAGTAAGATCCCAATTGTCCTTGAACTCACTATAAATTTCCGGTTCGCTCCAGCTGGCATTATCATTACTAAAGCGCATCTCCCCTCCAGGTGTTATCCCTGAACCGCCATCAGTAGCCGAAGGAATTAACCTGACATATATGGAATTTGTATAACCTTCCGCTCCCCGGCACAAGTTAGGCGCCAGGAGAAATGCTATAAATAATAAAATTAATTTTTTGGTGATGATATCGTTTTTGTGACTAATATTTTGAATTACTCTTTTCATATCTTGGGTCATTCTCATCTCTCCTCCTCGTGCCCTTGTAACATCAAATCATCTCACTTTCTATAAATTTTCGGAAGTGTGAGATAGATTTAGGAAATCTTCCCTTATTAGCAGGTGTCAGGAGGTAACTCCCGACACCACAGCAACCAGAAAATTCCTATGCGATTAAGTTATTAAGTTATTAGTAGAGGAGCAAGAACCATACCAATAAACATAAAAAGAATAATGCTAATATATTCAATGAGTTTTCATCTTATCT
>QIEW01000047.1 GCA_003230535.1 bacterium | reverse complement strand
GTGATTATTCAAAATATCTACCTAACACATTATATACACTTCTCCATAAAATACAACTCCTCTCCCTCAACTTTTTGAGAAGTTACGAAAACTGCACCTAATATTTCAGGATAAACCTTTAATATAAAAAATCGGGCAATAAAGATGACGAGCAAAGGATTAGTGGCTTATTTGGTTGACACTGAAAATCGTGAGCGTTTGGAATTCCAATACAATCCGAGCGAAATTGTAGATACAAAATCGAATCATTATACCGATATCGCCGTTCCGGGTATTTCACATCCTCGACATCAATATATTGCCGGGGGGGTTCGTAGGATTACTTTCACGCTATTTTTCTTCAAAGAAGATGTTAAGAGAAAAGTCGCCTGGCTCCAGTCTTTGCTTTATCCGGAGCATTCGGGAACCGTCCTCAAAGCCCCACCCCATCGGGTGATCTTCATCTTTGGTGAACTATACCCCGAAATAACCTGTATAGTTCGAAGTGTCAAAGCCAGATATTTCAATCTATTTGATCAACAAACCCTTGCCCCTCAACAGGCTGAAGTCGATATCGTCCTTGATGAGTTTGTGGAAGAATCTATGAACCACCAGCTCAACAATTTAAGCGGTCATAGACTCTCCAGCCATTGAAGGAGGTCGGGATTTTGCTTCCAGGGGCGCTTGGCCGGGTTGGGGATCGGCAAGTAATTATTCAGAACCTCCCGTTTCATTTCCAGGTTGATCTCGGCATAGCGATTGGTTGTTTCAAGATTAGTGTGCCCAAGCCAGGCCCGGATAGTGTTAATATCCACTCCTGACTGAAGCAGGTGCATAGCCGTAGTGTGACGAATAGAATGGGGGTGGATATGTTTTCCCCGAAGAGTTGGGCAATCTTTGGAAGCGAGAAGAACATATTTGTTCAGCAGATATCGTATTCCATGGCGGGTCAGGGGCTGACCTCTGTGATTTATAAAAACCGGATCGGCCGCCTGGGTGTCAAGGCCCCTCTGTTTCAGCAATGCCCGTAGCAGCTTGGCGGTATCCGGCCATAAAGGGCAAAGACGCTCTTTGGCTCCTTTTCCCAAAATACGAACCTGGAAGGGGCGTTCTAACTGGAGCGCTCTGGCAGGCAGGTCGATAACCTCGGCTACCCTGGCCCCGGTGTTGTACATAAAATGGAAAAGCGTATAATACCGGCAGCCGTCTAAAGTGGAACGATCTACAGCTTGGAATATCGCCTTTATCTCGTCCCTTTCCAGATACTCCACGGCGGAGCTTTGAGCCCGCTTGAAAGGAACGGCCAGAACACGCTGACAGTGATCGAATATCAGCGGATCGTGCCTGGCCAGGTAACGAAAGAGAGAGTGCAGGCAAGCCAATCGGATGTTTCTGGTTTGACGGCTGTTTTCCCGCTTCTTTTCCAGATGATCGAGGAAATCGACCACCATGGCCGCTCCCAGATCGGCTACGGTGAGGTTGGTGACTGATTTTTTCTGACGGTCGGCGCTGAAAGTCAGAAACAGCTTGATGGTATCTCGATAGCTTAAGACGGTATGCCGGCTGAAGCCTTTCTGAAGGGGCAAGTATTCCTGCAGAAAGTCGTGAATGTAAGAACTGAGTTTGTTATCGATTTTCATTTTCCGTTTCTCCTTTTATGTGAGTAAAATATTGGTTGAAACGTTGAGAGGCATGCTGAAGTACTTCCGTGGTCATAGTCAGATAGCGCTGGGTGCTGGCGATGCCAACATGTCCCAGATAAGTGCTTAAGATCCCCAGCTTGGACTGAACACATTCACCTTGGCGGTACCAGTCCTCCAGACGGTGGGTGGCCATGGTATGACGCAGGCTATGAATGCAAGGCCCCCTGTGTCCCGGAGTCTTTTTAATCCCTATACTTTTAAGTAGTTCCGAGAACGTTTGCCGCACAATCGATGGAGCGTAATGACCCCTCCGGTGCGGGTTTTGGAAAAGAGGAGACTGAAGGTTAGTCGGTACTCCGAACTGCCGGCGCAGTTGAATGTAAGCTTCCAATTCCCTCATCATGCTGGGGGAAAGTGGGACCAGACGTGATTTGAAAAACTTTGTTTCCCGGATGTGGATCGTTTGATTCTCGGTGTCAATATCACCCAATTGAAGATTCAAAACTTCACTGATCCGCATTCCCGTGGTATAAAGAAGCAAGATCAAGGTGTAGAAAGTCTGGGGGCGATAGGGGGATGTAGCTGATGGTTTGAGTTGACGAGCGGCTTTGAGCAGAGCCACTATCTCCGCCCTGGAATAGATGTAAGGCAGGGAGGATGGTGGAAGTGGAACCAGTGATGAGTCGGGAACATAAGCCTGGGATGAGAAGCGGCGAAGGTAGAGGCAAAACTTTCGGACTATCATAAACGCCAGGTACCGGCTTCCGGGGGAAGAGACCGGAAAAAGCCTCAGCCATTCTTTTACCACCGATTCCGAGAGCTGTTGAGGGGGCGGGGCATGGGTCATCAAAAAACGATCGAACCAGGCCAGCATTTTCACTTCATTGCGGTATTTTTTCCCCTGGGCCTGAGCGAGAGCGATAAACTCCTGCATATATCTCCCAAAGGGGCTGGTGAATCGATCGGGTAATTTGAGAGCCTGAAGAGATTTTTTCGGGGATGGACTCACTATGGCCAGGACTATCCCTTTCAACCCTTTCCCGGGATACTCTTTTTGCAACCGGCCCAGTGGATTTTCCCCGAGCACACCCTTATCCTCCAGGAAGGAAAGGAAACGAGCGACAATATACACCCGGCTCAGCGCGGTGCGTAAGGGATGATCGGTCAGCATTTCTTTTATCCACTCGGTAACGGTGTCGAGTTTGACGGTGGCCGGAATACCCCTGCCGTTTGAGCTTTTATCAAGGTGGAAAAGAAACGAACGAATGAATCTGCGATAGTCCCGGCTGGTTTTTTCCTCCAAATGCGGTATACTGAATGTGAATCGTTCAATCCATGGTTGCATATCGGAAATTAAATTCCCCTTGATTTCATTTTTCATCCGGCGCCTCCGGTACTTCCAGAGCCACATCCCGCAGGTGATCCGTAGCGGTTTTGGTATAGACATGGGTTGATTGGGGAGTTTTATGTCCCAGCAGATCCCCGACTTCTTTCAGGGACGCCCCCTTGCGATGCAGGTGGGTGGCAAAACTGTGCCTGATGATATGCGCTCCTTGGGAGGATGGTGTAAGACCGGCCAGATGAATCTGCCGTCTTACCACCTGACCTATGTTCTGGTTGTTGATGGGGGTCCAGGGGGCGCGGGCGAGAAGAAATATTTCCCGGTACTTCGAAGATGGACGCCCGCGCTTTAAATACCTGATGACAGCCTCGGCCGCCTGGGGGATGAGAGGCAACCAGAGATCCCGCCCGGTTTTCTGCCTTGCAATGTGTATGGTCTCCCTTCGCCAGTCGATATCCTCCAGCCTAAGACGGGCCACTTCTCCCGACCGCAGTCCATAAGATGTCAGCAGAGTGAGGATGGCGCAGGTCCTGGCGCCGGACCCGGTAGATAAATCCACACCTTGGAGAAGCCGCCCGACATCATCCCAGTTTAGCGGCCGGGGCAAGGATTCTAATTTGTAACATCGAGGACTGGTGATGAAATAAGACAAATCGGTGCCGATTTTTCCCGACTGATACAGAAAGCTGACGAAACCTCTTAATGTAGCGGCCACTAACTGCTGGGAGGCGCGCCCCAGCCGAATTCCTTCCTGTTTGATAAAATTATCCAGTTCCGCGACGCCAAAACCGGGAATAGTACGAGCATCTTTTTGACAGCCGAGAAATTTCAGGAATTTTTCTGTAAAGCGTATATGACGCAGGATGGTGCTTTCACTTAAGCCCTTTTGATTTTCAAGAAAGGCTGCATATAGTCCGGTTTCATGAAACAGAGGGAAATCCTTGGGTGGAGAAGCCCTGAATACTCCCGCCTCTTCCAGCGCCCGGAGGTAAAGCCGTGGACCGAAATTTCTGTGATAGCATCCTCTGGCTTTCCAATAACGCTGATAGCTTATCAGGAGTTTCCTGCCTGGTTCTTCCTCCAATTCCCCGATAGAGCAAACACCTTTTTCCTTTAGGTGCCTTCCCAATCGAGCCACTTGGCAGGCATAGCTTCGCGTAGTTTTCCGTGAATAGCCATGCCCCTCCATCCAGTTGAGAAAACAATCGAGGTGAACCCCAAACAATTCTTCACGATGCTTGGCTTCAATTTCTGGATTTGGAAATATTTTTTGACACATAACTGCCTCCTTTCTGCATATCGTTACCAGGTGTAGGAGAACAGTATAGCGTCTTCAGGATAATAAATTAATGTTGAGTAATATGGACGGATTGATGCGGGATGGTGGTATTGATAAGGGTTTCAAGGAAGCAAAAAAAATCTCTCAACATTAACGGGAACTCAACATATAAATGATATCCGGCGGTTATCCCCTGATATAAACTGATGCTTGGGATGGGATATGCCGGGAATCCTGATATCGGCATAATTAGCTACTTTGTCATCGGCCACCTCGCTGGGATTGTATTGGAATTCCAGGCGTTCCCGTGTTGCAGCATCAACGAGGTAAGCTTTCAGTTCTTTTCCCATACCGTCATCCCCAAATATAAATAAGCAAAAGCAACAAACTTGTATTCAGTAACCCCAAAAAATTGGAAAATATGTAAACCATATCTTTGATAGATAAAGAATATATTTGCAGCAAAACCAGCCCACCCCAGACCATCAGGATAAACGCCGGCGACAAGCCATCCACCTGTCGGGTGGCCAATATCCTGTAAATCTGCGCCACATAGGAGGACTGAATTATTAAAACCCCGATATATCCCAATTTCCGCATAGCCCCTAGCCTCTAGCCCCTGCCTTTACTACTGGCTCATCGCCTGAGCTATATCATCTGCCAATGTCTTAAGCTCATCCCCTGTGCTCTCCGCCGTGGTCTCCAATAGAAACGCAAGCATATTGTTCAATGTATGCGTAGCCAGTAAATCCTTGTTGTCATTGAGATACCATAACCAGCGGGTATGTGCCGGGGCTTTGTTGGGAGCAAGCGTTGCCTCACGCTCCCGGAGCATATTGACTATCCGGCGCACATACGCTTTCCCCTCCACTACCGTATCCAACAACTCCGCCATCGGTATATTTGTTAACGAGGAATGCTGATCTATATCCCGTAAGGCATCCACATAAGTTTGGTTTACATTGCTATCCACCAGGCCCAAGATCACCTTGATCAGAAAATCCACCTGCTTCTCCAGTAGAGATATGTTTCGCTTAGTGGGTAGTAGCGTTGGAATTATCAAAGCGCCCAATACTTCCTGGATGATATAATCTTTATCTATGCTTTGATCGAAAGTTAATTGCTGAGTTACTGTATCCACATTGATCCGCCCCCAGCAGTTGGACAGCATGGAGGATACCTGGGCGGCATTTAAATCAAACACCAGGTAGGTATCAGTCAAGCTCAACACCTCGTCGGTCATTATGGTGGAGGTGATCTTGCCGGTATCGTCATAAATTACATAAAGCATGTTAACACCTTGATTTAGCTAAGTATAATTATTGAAATTCCATGAAAATGTTGTTCCGTCTACATTCCAGCCGTTTTTCTTCAGAAGACAAAGCGCCATGGCGCCGTAGTTACTGGAGATAGCGCCAGTGTCTTTGTTATATGAGGCATTCAACCCCACATCATGGCCGGCATCCGCCGGTGAGATAAATACCCGCACCTGTGAGAGGCTGCTAACCGGCGTGCTGTCACTAAAAGTCACTCCGGACAGCAGGGTCAGGACATTGATGCCACCCTGGACTTTGTAAATCTTGGCTTCCACGTTATCCAGGTAATCGGATGAATGCACCCCGTCCACCGTATCGGCATCCAGACCGCTTTCATGGCCGTCCACCGTCTTTATGGCACCCAATATTTCCTGGGGCGTTTGATCCTGGGTGGCTCCCGTTTCAATCGTATCCAGCTTAGCTCCGTCCTCAGATACATCCCGGCCATCCACGGTTTTGCCGGCAGCCATACCCAGATTACCGGTCATGGTATCGCCGGCTTTTTTCACATAGCGGGCGTCATGGTCAGGGTTGGAGCCGGGGGTATCAGGCATATCGGATAGGTCGGCATGACCGGCTTTGAGTGTGCCGTCCTCATTCAGCGATACATCCAGCCGGGCATCCAGCGATGGCATAACGCCCCGGGCGGCCACTACTTCCTGCCAGAGGTTCCAGAAGCCGCCGTCCAGGATAGGGCGCTCATCGGTTATGTCTTGGGGGTTGATAACCGCCTGACCTGCATAGCGTTGTATAGTAGCCAGCTTACACGTATAGTGTTGGTTATCATCAGAGTCGGTGTATGGAGCAGGAGTAGCGCTACCCTCCGTTACGAACACATTTTGGATCAGTTTTAGCCGCCGCTGGGTTTCGATCTGTATCCCCAGGGTATGTTTTAGTCCCGGATCTTCATCGGAATCAATCTCATCCAGGTAGCAGTCGATATATACCTCGTCTGTCCGGTCGGCGGTGGGAGTGGATAGTTCTATCCGGTAATGAGCGCCAACCTGGATGCCATCGGCTAACAAATCGCCGGATATGGTAATAGTGGTTTGGGTATTAGCGGTAATGGTATAAGCTTTATCCGGCTGAGTGATATCAGGTGCCAGTGTCCGGCCTGCCAAATTGTCATCCGGCCCGCCTAATGTGAAATTAGCGGCGCTGTCGGTAAGCACGGTTTCAGCCAGGTCGGTGGAGACAGGGGTACATTCCAGATTATCAGAGCCCCGATAATTACGGCTTTCAGGCAAAACGCATTGGAAACCCTCCACCAATAGCCTGCCCGCACCTTCCAACGCCGCATCATCTGGTGTGCCGTCACCACCCGTGATAATAAAGTCATTAGCCGTCCCTGTGCCTACGACCTTGAATCCATCATCAGGCGAGCCGTTACCGACAATCTTCTGGATGAACCGTCTCAGCAAATTGTAGAAAATCCAGTTCCGGTCATTCTCGTCAGCCTCCACCCAGGGCACACCCTGCTGATGCACCAGCATCTGGTAGCGCTTGGCCTCATCGTACATATTGCGGGATATATTAGCGTTGCTTTTACCCAACTTACTTCCTCCAGATTTAGTTGACAATCAATGGTTTTAGCGGTTATATTATGTTAGTGAGATTAACCAACAAGCAGAAGGAAAACTTATCAAAGGCCCTGTTTGATGTAGGCAAATTGATCT
>QIEW01000077.1 GCA_003230535.1 bacterium | reverse complement strand
ATTTTCGGCTCTTTTGCCAGAGGCGAACAAAGAACAAAGAGCGATATTGATATTCTGGTTGGATTTTGCGAACCAATTAGTTTTTTTGATTTTTTGGATCTGGAAGAATATCTGGGGAATTTGCTCGGGGAAAAAATTGACCTGGTATCTAAAAAGGCGTTAAAACCATACATTGGAAAGCATATTTTGGAAGAGGCAGTTTATCTATGAAGAGACGGGATTATAGGGACTATCTTCAAGATATTATTGATTCCATAAATGATATAGAGTCTTTTACGGCAGGGATGACCTTTGAAGACATTATCCAGGATAAAAAGACCATAAACGCAGTGATAAGAAGCATTGAAGTAATGGGGGAAGCGGCAAAGAAAATTCCGAATTCCATTAGAGATAAGAACCCTTCTGTCCCATGGAAGAAGATGGGAGGAATGAGAGATAAGTTGATACATGAGTATTTTGGGGTAGATAATGAAATTTTATGGAAAACCATCAAATATTCTTTACCTGGACTGAAAGATAAAATCGGCAAGGTTTTAGAACAAGAAATATGAGGTATGGAATTCTCCCATTTTAGTTATCACTTAGAAAAACAACTAATAACCTATGCTTACTGGTAAAAATATTACTTTAGGAGTAACGGGGAGTATCGCCGCCTATAAGGCTGTGCTGATACTGCGGGAGTTGGTTAAGCTCTCGGCAGACGTGACGGTGGTGCTGACCAGGCATGCCCGGGAGTTCGTCTCCCCGCTGACCTTCGAGGTCTTATCCGGCAGGGGAGTGATTACCGATCTGTTCGGGGAACCGAGGACTTACCCTCGGCATGTGAACCTGGCTCAGGATACGGACCTGCTCCTGGTAGCTCCGGCTACGGCTAATATTTTGGGAAAATTTACTTATGGCATCGCCGATGATTTTTTGTCCACCTTTTATCTGGCTGTCTCTGCACCGCTAATTATCGCCCCGGCCATGAATGACCAAATGTATAGAAATACGGTGGTGCAGGAAAACATAAGACTTCTCCATAAGAGAGGAATATGGTTTGTTTTGCCGGAAGCAGGAGAGCTGGCCTGTGGAGGAGAGGGTCAAGGGCGGCTGGCTTCCGTGGAGGAAATCGTAGGACGTGTAGTGGCGCGTCTTACTCAGGGAGGGAGCCTGACGGGGAGGCGGATACTGGTTACAGCCGGTCCAACGCGGGAGCCCATAGACCACATGCGGTTCATCTCCAACCGTTCCTCAGGCAAGATGGGGTATGCACTTGCCGGGGAAGCCGCCGCCCGGGGAGCTGCCGTCACGCTCATCTCCGGATCTTCGGGGGAACCTATCCCCCCTGGAGTGAGGTTTATCAGAGTAGAAACAGCAGCACAGATGCGGCAGGCGGTATTAGCGGAACGGCAAAGAGCGGACGCCTTGATTATGGCGGCGGCGGTGGCCGATTACACAGCCGCTAATCCCGCCAAAGGTAAATTACGGCGCAAAGATGCCCGCCTGCAAATCGAGCTCACCTCCACGGTGGATATATTGGCGGAGGTGGGACGGGATAAAGGTAAGCTGATAGTGGTGGGGTTTGCGGCCGAGGTCGAAAACCTGGCGGAGAATGCCGCCGCCAAGCTTAAATCCAAAAATTTGGACCTGATAGTGGCCAATGACATCTCTCAGCTTGGGGTCGGGCCTGAGGTTGATACCAACCAGGTCACTATAATTGACCGGAAGGGAACCGTGGAGGAGTTGCCGCTGCTACCGAAAACAGAAGTAGCCGCCGCCATCCTGGATAGGCTGGAGCTGATACTTAAAACTAAGTTACCATCAAACGGCTAATAATTAATACAGAGGGGGATAAGCTGGGAAAAACTTTTTGAAAAAATATTTTCCCAGACCCTTTTCAAAAACTTCTGTTAATAAAAGTTCTTGGAGGGGGTTTGGGGGAGGGAACCAGTTCCCTTCGATGTTTCGGCTTATCTCAAGCCGAAAGCGCTAAGAGCAGCGGCGCCCGGTTGGGTTTCGGCCTGAGACAGGCCGAAATATCTTATAAAATAGGAGTACTGCTGCCTTCTAATCACTCTTCCCCGGCTCCTCCTTTTTTATGCGGTTAGATAAAGCTAAAATTAAGAAGTCGTTTTCCCGGCAAGCCGCCTGCTACGATCAATTCGCCTCCTTCCAGCGGGAGATAGCGCAGGATCTGCTCACCTATCTCCCGCTGGAAGATACTTTTTGCGGTCGGATATTGGATTTAGGAACCGGCACCGGTTATGTAGCTCAGAGGCTGGCGCACTTTTTCCCTCAGGCTGCGCTCTATGGCTGCGATATTGCCCATGGGATGAGCAAAGCAGCCCAGAGGCGGCTTAAAGGGTATTTTAGGCCGGTTTATATGGTGACTGCTGATGCAGAAGAGCTGGCCTGTAAGACATGCAGCCTGGAGTTGGTAGTTTCTAATCTTACCTGCCAGTGGTTAGGCGACTTAGGGAAAGGGTTTCGGGAATGTTACCGGGCGCTAAGGCCCGGCGGCAGGCTGCAATTTTCTATTTTAGGGGAGGAAAGCCTGAAGGAGTTGAGGGAGTCCCTCTATCAGGCGATCCCATCGGCTAGAGGGTATGCCCATCTATTCCCCCCATCGTCTTCTGTGGAACAATGTTTGCTTGAAGCTGGGTTCGGGCAACTTCAGTTGGAGATGAAGTTTTATTACCGTTACTATAATGGTGTTAGAGAACTCCTGTTGGCTTTGAAACGGCTGGGGGCCGGTTGCGCTTCCGCCCTTAGACCCCGCGGATTAGCCAGTAGGTCAGCCCTGCTGCAATTGAGCCGGTACTATGAGAAGACGTACCGCCGCAATGGACGGATTATAGCCACCTATCAGGTTATCTTTGCCCAAGCCACTAAATAATCCTGATGACATATATTATTTTAACGCTTACTGTATATTGTTCCCCCGATGAAACACTTGTTTGAAAGTTGGCCGGAGATTCAGGTTAAGCTGAGGCAAGCTGAAAAAATCCTGTTGTTGTCAGACTATGACGGCACTCTCACTCCGATTGTATCTACGCCGCAAGAAGCTCTTTTAGCCGGTGAAATGCGGGAGCAACTCCAAACGCTCTCCGCTGGAGATAACCTTAAAATAGGCATCATCAGCGGCCGCCAATTGTCCGATCTTAAAGAATTAGTGGCATTGGAGGGGATATACTACGCCGGTAATCACGGCTTGGAAATAGAAGGTCCGGGATGCTTCTTTATCCATCCGGACTGTCTCCGCACCAGAAATTGCCTGATCCAAATAGCTAAGACACTGGAGGAGAGACTGGCTGCGATAGATGGGGTAATCATAGAAGATAAAGGTTTGAGTCTGAGCCTGCATTATCGGTTAGTAAAAAATGACTTTGTAACACAGGTAAAGGGAATTTTTTACCAGGTTTGCAGGTCTTATAAAATACGGAAACAGATTAAAGTTACTTATGGAAAGAAAGTCTTGGAAGTAAGGCCGCCGGTTGGGTGGGATAAGGGGAAAGCGGTGCATTTTTTGACACAAAAGGCGTTAACCGGCGGCCAAAATCATCTGACGCTTTACTTAGGCGATGATCAGACGGATGAGGATGCTTTTGAAGCCCTGATGGAAAACGGTATTTCCATTAGGGTGGGGGAAAATCAAACCTCACATGCGGTATACTTCTTAAATAGTCCGGCGGAGGTAAAGGAGTTTTTGGCTCGCCTCCAACCTGAATAATTCGGGACTTATAACACGCTCGGAGTTGGTCGCTTCCACAGCGGGAGTTTCCGGTGATTTGTATGAGTCATTTTGTTTTTTGACCGTTATTTTGTAACTAGATCGTATAGGAATTTCCTTTTTTATGTCCAACAAAACAAGCAGATATAGCTCCATATGCTGTCGGGTCCTCAGACCCGACAGTCTGAACGAGTGGCAGGTTTGAGAACCTGCCACCACCTGAAATTTGTATGAGCTATTTTGTTTTTTGACCGTTATTTTGTAACTAGCTGTATTCAAAAAACATCATTAATGTTTGCCGTGGATTTATGAATAATCCGGGTTGAAAACAGGCCATAGTTAGTGTATTTATATGATATGGATAAATTAGTAAGAACCGAAAATCCGTTCAAGTTTTACACCCGCTTCCATCTCTCCGAGTTAACAGGAAGCAAAGCTTCTAATTTAGGGGAACTCTTGGAAGGCATCCGGCAGGTTCCCGATTCCTGTATTTACCATCATACCCATCGTTTTTTGCAGCAGCACCAGTATCTTTCACCGGAACCGCCTAATGATTTTGCCTATTGGGTAACGGATGTGTTGGGAGAGAGCATACTGGGAGAAATGCTGGCAAGCATTGATGTCGTCCAGTTCTCCACCTTACACGATCTCCGTGAAAAAATGATCGAACTACTAGAGAATTATCTGCGTGAAAACCCGGTCGCCAAGCAGAAATTTGCTAATTACGGCGAACAATTCCATTTTATAAAGTCTATCAGCTTTATTATCCTTACTCCTTATGTAGCCTATGATCTCAAGGAATTTGCGGATGCAATAAAAACCATCACTATAGATTCCATCTACTTTCATATATTTGAAGCCCGGCTAAGGCTGGAACAGGAAATCAATGATTTTTCCTACTGGCTGAAGACTTCCATAGGAGAAAAGGAACTAGCCGACAGCATCGTCCGGCTTGATCCCTACACCTATACGATGGAAGGCTTAAGAAAGACGATGCTCAAATTAATAGAGAACAGAATTTCAGTAAATAAATATTGATATAAAAATGTTATTAACTTTTAGAAGACCTGAGTATTTTATAAAACATGGCTAAGCTGGAAGATTATATCCCGATTGTAGGACGCAATGTAATTAATGAGCTGAAGCTTCTTGGCGAGAGACTTGAAGGCAAGGTCATTCAGAATATAAACTCGGCGGCGGTGGGTGGAGGAGTGGCTGAGATCCTCCACCGGATAGTTCCGTTGCTGCGAGAGTTGGGGGTAGATGCCCGCTGGGATTTCATAAAGGGCGGCGAGCAGTTCTTTTGGGTTACCAAAAAGTTTCATAATGCCCTTCATGGTAGAATTGAAATGATCACCAAGGAGATGTTTGACATATTTTGGGAAACCAGCCTGATAAATATTCAGGAGGTTAAAATCTACGGTGATATTGTTTTCATTCACGACCCGCAACCAATTGCCTTGGTGGAGAAGAGAGACGATCTCAGCAAATGGATTTGGCGTTGCCATATCGATATCTCCCGCCACGACCCTAATGTCTGGCATTATTTGAAAAAGTTCATCCTGAGCTATAACGCTTGCGTTCTTTCGTCGCCTGGTTTTTCGCAAAATCTGCCGATCAAACAATTTCTCATTTCCCCTTCCATAGATCCTCTGAGCGATAAAAACAAACGTCTCCCAAAGAAATACATCGAATCCGTATTAACAAAATATGGCATAACCAAGGATAAACCTATTGTTACACAAATTTCCCGTTTTGATTATCTTAAGGACCCGGTAGGAGTGATAGAGGCTTTCCGGCGAGTTAGAAAATACAAAGATTGTCAGCTTATCCTGGCTGGAGGAACAGCCGATGACGATCCCGAATCCGATCGGGTTTTACAGGAAGTAATAGAAAAAGCAAATGGCGACCCGGATATTCATGTGCTTCTTATTCCACCCGGCAGCGACCTGGAGATAAACGCTCTTCAGCGCGCCTCCACTATCATTGTGCAGAAATCTCTCCGGGAAGGATTTGGCTTAACCGTCTCTGAGGCGCTCTGGAAGGCAAAACCGGTAGTAGCTTCCAGCGTGGGGGGCATCCCCTTGCAGATAAAGCATAAATATTCGGGGCTTCTCTGCCATTCCATAGAAGGGGCGGCATTTTCTATCAAGCAGCTCCTGAACAGCCCGGAATATGCTAAAAAATTGGGAGAAGCGGGCCGGGCGCACATCCGGCAGAATTTCCTGCTTACCCGGCATTTGAGGGACTATATGCTGCTGTTTCTGGCAATGTATCATCCCAAGGACATGGTCAGCCTGTAACGCTGCGGGGTTACCTCTATAGATCTCTCAACCCAGAGGAAGCCCTGGATGATTATGAAATACCATACATGGCGTAATTCTGCCGCTTATAAATGATAAACTCGTAAAAAGTCAGAAAACACACATTCTTGTCATTCCCGTGCAAACGGGAATCCTTCCCGAAATTTATTCTTTTTATTCTTTTTCCCGCCATTTTGGATCGGTTTCGGGAGGGACTCCCGAAACACAAAATGACGACTTTTTACGAGACCATCATAAATCCCAGAGGGGAAATAATTTGACAAAAGGAAGATTAGTTGGCCTAGAGTGTGTCACAGTAAGATTAGCTAATCATAGATAACGCTTAATCCTACGGCATACCGGTTACTTCCATAATCGCGAATGTTGCCTTCGGCCCTGTTCTCTACCCGCTCATATCTGAGAAAAGCGGAGAGCCAATTTCGAGTATAAACCGCTTCAGCCCCTAATATGTAGTAATTGGCAAATATCTCCCCATTATTTTCAGCCACATCTTGTTCAGTCCGATATTTTCGCCTCTCATAGGTTCCACTCAAGCGGAGGGTAAATCGGGTGGAAAGCGGGGTGGACAGAGAGCCTCGTCCACCCCAGACATCATCTGTTCTGTGGATATCCAGATAATCATCTCTATAGGAGAAAATACCATAACGCAGCTCGCTCCTTTCCCCTATAGTGTGAATAACCATCACATCTCCCTCTCTGTTTTTGTAAGGTTCCCCTCCCACCTGCTCCAGGAAAAGCTGTGAATAATTGAGCTCCAGCAAGGTATTATCCAATACTTGAAGGGTTAATTCCCCCTCCACAACATAACTCTTAAAATCCCTCCCGGACCTGTATTCCCTCCATAACCGGCTCCAGCTAACCTCCCCCGCTAACCTATCGGAAATCTCACTCCTCAGTCTCACCCCAGCTGTATCATCTTCATAATTCTCATTGACAGTAGAAAAATTTGGATTAGAGGTAAAATTCACATCATGATGCTGATATATAAGAGAAATATCCAGTTCGGGCATTAACTTTATCCCCAGGCTGAAATTTGGTCCGCGCCCTTTCCAGTCCACCCCATCTTCTAATTCACGATAGTCGCGGCGTTGATACCGATAACCGGCTTCAAGGTAGACCGGTTCAAAACGCCTGAACTCGAGGGTCGGTTTTATATCTAACTCATTCCCCTCAGATCGATTCCTGGTGGCTTCAGCTTCCCGAATATCCCGCTGAAAAAA
>QIEW01000294.1 GCA_003230535.1 bacterium | reverse complement strand
CACCGGCATAAGGTGGATGAATCATATTTAGTAGGTGAAGGGCTTGACCCGGTAAAAGCCTATCTGGATATCGAAGGGATATTGAAAATCGCCAAGAGGCATGGGGTGGACGCTGTTCATCCCGGCTATGGTTTCTTGTCTGAAAACCCTGAATTTGCTGAAAGATGTGAACAGGAAGGCATAATCTTTGTCGGACCCAATTCCAGGATAATCGCCCAAATGGGGGATAAAGTGGCGGCCAGGGAATGCGCCGGGAAAGCCGGCCTGCTTTTAATTTCCGGTACGGAAAGGGCGGTAACGCTGAATGAGGCCCGGAAATGGTGTCAAAAACACGGCTATCCGGTGATGATAAAGGCGGCTTTTGGCGGCGGCGGCCGGGGGATGCGCATAGTGCGCGCCAAGGAGGAGATGGCCGAATGTTATACCCAGGCCAAGCGGGAGGCTCAGTCCGCCTTTGGCCGCAGCGACATATTTTTAGAGAAGCTGGTCGAGGATGCCAAGCATATTGAGGTTCAGATTATAGCCGACCACTACGGCCGGGTAGTGCATCTCTATGAGCGGGACTGCTCTATCCAGCGCCGACATCAGAAGGTATTGGAGATGGCCCCTTGCCTGAATATCAGTGAAGAGACGAGGGAGAAGATCTGTAATTATGCGGTGACCTTCGCTGAGTTTATCGGTTACCAGAATGCGGGGACGGTAGAATTTCTGGTCGATAATGATTGGAACCCTTATTTTATTGAGGTTAACACCCGGATCCAGGTCGAGCATACTGTTACTGAAATGATAACCGGAATAGACCTGGTAAAGACTCAGCTCAGGATAGCTGCGGGTTCTCCTTTAGACAGCGAGGAGATAAATATCCCTTCTCAGGACACTGTTAAAAGACGCGGCTATGCTATCCAATGTCGGTTGACTACTGAAGACCCTGAAAATAATTTTATCCCCGACCATGGCCGGATAGAGTTTTATCAGTCTCCGGCGGGGTTCGGCGTTCGCCTGGACGCCGGATCGGCCTTTGTGGGAGCGATGATCACGCCGTATTACGATTCTCTGTTGGTTAAAGTCACCTCATGGAGCCTGCGCTTTGAGGATGTCGTTCCTAAAATGTTGCGGGCAATAAAAGAGTTCCGGGTGCGAGGAGTAAAGACTAACCTGCCTTTCCTGGAAAACGTGTTGGAGAACAAAACCTTTCTGGCGGGCAACTGTACGACCGCTTTTATTGATATTCATCCGGATCTGTTCAAGTTAAAGGGTCGTAAAGATAAAGCCTACTGAGATATATTTCTGAGATTACCATCAACGGTAATCCTATCGTTAAAAAATATGATAAAGGGCGGAAATTCAGGGAGATAAAACTGCCTGTTCCGGATGATGTAAAAACTCCTCCCCAGGGCAGTCGGGATCTCTTTCGGGAACTGGGGCCTGAGAAATTTTCACGCTGGATTAGGGAGCAAAAGCGGTTGCTGATTACCGACACCACCTTCCGCGATGCCCATCAGTCGCTGTTGGCTACCCGTTTGCGCACTTATGATATGCTGGCTGTGGCCGAAGCCTATGGCCGGGATAATCCGGGGATTTTTTCTGTTGAGATGTGGGGGGGGGCGACATTTGATGTTCCCTTACGGTTCCTGAAGGAGTGCCCTTGGGAGCGTCTCATCCATCTGCGGGAGAAGATTCCTCATGTTTTGTTCCAGATGCTGCTTCGGGGTTCTAATGCGGTGGGTTACACCAGTTATCCGGATAATGTCGTACGGGAGTTTGTAAAGCTGGCGGCCGGGTATGGCATAGATATATTCAGGATTTTTGACTCCCTGAACTGGGATGAGAATATGGCGGTAGCCATCGAGGCGGTTAGGGCGGCCGGAGGGCTGGCCGAAGTCTCTATCTGTTACACCGGTGATATACTGGATGGGAAACGAGATAAATATAATCTGAAATATTATGTAAACTTAGCCAAAAAACTGGAGAGGAGAGGGGCGCATATCCTCTGTATCAAGGATATGGCGGGATTATGTAAACCTTATGCGGCAGAACGGCTGGTGAGGGCGTTGCGGGAGGAGGTTTCCCTGCCTATTCACTTCCATACCCATGATACCGCCGGTATTCAGGCGGCCTCTATCTTAAAGGCGGCAGAGGCGGGGGTGGACATTGTGGATTGTGCTAACAGCGCCATGTCCGGTCTGACGGCCCAAGCCAACTTAAATTCCATTGTGGCGGCCCTCCGGCATACGCCCCGGGATACCGGCCTGTCTTTGGGGAAACTGAATAAATACTCCGATTATTGGGAGGTGGTGCGGGAGTATTACTATCCTTTTGAGAGTGGGCTGCTGGCCAGTACCGCCGAGGTTTATGAGCATGAGATGCCCGGCGGTCAATATAGTAATCTTTGGCCGCAGGCACAATCTATGGGACTGGAGGAGCGCTGGGGAGAATTGAAAAAGATGTATGCCGCCGTGAGTGGGATTTTAGGGGATCTAATCAAGGTGACCCCTTCCTCAAAAGTAGTGGGGGATATGGCGTTATATCTGCTGACTAATAATATTAAGCCGGAAGAAGTGTTGGAGAAGGCGGCCACAATTGATTTTCCTGATTCTGTCGTCGGTTTTTTCAAAGGCTATTTAGGCCAGCCTTATGGGGGCTTTCCTGAAGGACTTCAGCAGGCGGTGCTCAAAGGAGAAACCCCTTTATCGGTTCGTCCGGGGGAGAGCCTTAGAAATGTAGACTTCCAAGCGACAAAAGAAGAATTGGAGCATAAGCTGCGTCATAGCGTTAAGGAATATGACGTATTGTCTTATCTGCTCTATCCCAAGGTTTTTATAGAGTTTGCCAAACATCGCAGCCGTTACGATAATGTGTCTGTTCTGCCGACCGATATCTTCTTATACGGCCTGGAGAGAGGCCGGGAAGTATCCCTGGAGTTTGCGCCGGGGAAGAGCGTCATTATTACTTTGCTGGGAATTTCCGACCCTCGGGAAGATGGGACCCGCACCCTGTTTTACGAAGTAAATTCCGAGCCGCGCAACATTACTGTAGTAGATAAATCCCTGGGGGTAAAGATTAAGAAGAACCCTAAGGCTGATCAGAATAATCCCTCCCAGGTAGCTTCACCGATGCCGGGTTTGGTAGTAGAGGTCTGCGTTAAGGTTGGGGACAAAGCAAAGAAGGGGGACAAGCTTCTGGCAATTGAAGCAATGAAGATGGAAACTTCTGTCTATACCAACGTAAGTGGTGTGGTGGATAAAATCCTCGTGGACAGAGGATCTCAAGTTGACACCGGCGATTTATTGCTGGAATTTAAATAACCCGCTTCATTTGACTAGTCTATAATTTTTAGATACATTAAATTATAGGGAACATAAATGTAGGGACAGGGTGTCTTTATCCGCTCTAATTGGGGCTGATACCAAGCAGCCATCAAACATATAGATGTTCATATAGATGTTTCGGCCTGTCTCAGGCCGAAACCTAACAGGGCGCCGGTGCCCTTAGCGCTTTCGGCTTGAGAACCAGCCGAAAGATCAAAACAAAATGGCTCATACAAATCACCGAAAACTTTCGCTATGGAAGCGACCAGCTCCGAGCGTGTTTATGATCCCAATTATTCGGGAGTTAGAGCGTAAGTAGTCAGATGGAGCATATTTCCCCTGTAACTTTAGGAGACTTGCTGGTAGAACAGCATAAGCTCTCGCCAGAAGATTTAGAGAGGGCATTGCCTGCCCAAAAGACCACTGGGGAGTCCTTGGGGAAGGTTTTGGTTAATTTAGGGTATATCTCCGAGGAGGAGTTGTATAAAACCTTAGCCCGGCAGCTTGATTTAGACTATTTTTCTTTGGCTGAATATAAAAAATCCCCGCCCTTTGGGCTGCAAATTCCGTTTAAATTTATCCAGGAACATAAATTTCTGCTGCTGGAGATGGAAGATCATAAGCTCACGGTGGCTATGTCTGACCCGCTGGACCTGGCTACGATAGACGCTTTGAAGCTCTGTTCAGGCTGCCGGGTTAAGGTGGTGATAAGTAAAGAGAGCGAAATTATAGAAGCGATAGAACGTCATTATGGTAGCGGCACGTCGGCCATGGAAAAAATCATTGATGATATCCCTGAAGACGAGTTGGGAGGAGTGGAAATTCAGGCGGACGAGGATATTAAACACCTGCGGGATATGGCTCAAGAGGCGCCGGTCATCAAGCTGGTGAATTTGATTATTTCCAAAGCGGTGGGAAACAAAGCTAGCGACATCCATTATGAATGTTATGAAGAGAAGCTCAAAGTGCGCTATAGGATTGACGGAGTTTTGCATGATGTCGAGTCGCCGCCGAAACGATTACAAGCGGCGATCATTTCCCGGATCAAAATTATGGGAGAGATGAATATTGCTGAACGTCGTCTGCCTCAGGATGGCCGGATTAGGTTGCGGGTAATGGGCAGGAAGATAGATTTGCGTGTCTCTACTGTGCCCACCATTCACGGTGAAAGCGTTGTGATGCGGATTCTGGACCGAAGCAGTATTATGATGAGTTTAGAGGACTTGGGTTTTCCCTCTGAATCCAAACATGGTTTTCAATCTCTAATCAAAAAGCCGCATGGGATTATTTTGGTCACCGGACCTACAGGGAGCGGCAAGACCACCACTCTATACGCCGCATTGGATAAACTCAATTCCACGGACAAAAAGATTATCACTATCGAGGACCCGATTGAGTATCAGCTTTCAGGGGTAAATCAAATCCAAGTCAAGCCTAAAATAGGTCTGTCTTTTGCCAGCGGATTACGTACTATTGTACGCCAGGACCCTGATATTCTGATGGTGGGGGAAATTCGAGATCTAGAGACGGCAGAGATTGCTATTCAGTCGGCCCTCACCGGGCACATGGTATTCTCCACCTTGCATACCAACGATGCGCCGGGCGCTATTACCCGTCTGTTAGATATGGGCGTAGAGCACTACCTGGTATCATCATGTCTGGAGGGATTATTAGCCCAGAGGTTGGTGAGAGTGATCTGTAATTCTTGCAAGAAGACGGTGAAGGCGGATGAGAACACCCGGCAGCTTATGGACAGTGAAAACGGGGGAGATCGGGTGATTTATAAGGGAGAAGGTTGCCATGACTGTGGCTCCACCGGTTATCAGGGTCGAACCGGTATTTATGAGCTGCTGATAGTCACTGATGAGATAAGGCAGCTTATTCTGCGGAAGACCAGCACTAACATAATTCGCCAGGAAGCGATCTCTCAAGGGATGGTGGCTCTTCGGGATGATGGTTGGGATAAAGTGCGGAAAGGTGTTACTACAGTGGAGGAAGTGCTGCGGGTAACTCAGGAAGAAGGAGTCATGGATATGTAGTAAAATTGATGGTCTCGTAAAAAGTCGTCATTAACGTGAAAGCGGGAATCCATCCTGATTCTAACTATCTGAAAATACTTGGCTTCTGTTTGCCCGGGAATGGCGGGAATGTGTGTTTTCCGGTTAAAAAGCTAAAATGCCGGATAACGCAATCCAGCAAGAACAGACCGGTGGATTTGCACCGCCCCCGATCCACCATCTGATTTTGTATCTTCCTGAATAGCAAGTGATTCCGCCGATTTTTCTGCACCAAATTGGTGAAACTAACTTACGTTTAGATAGCTGATATATCAAGGCAAACCTGCTTTTAATGGTGGATTTATGACCGCTAATCCCTCTTGATTATTATAGCCGTTCCCGATATAATCAAACCTGATATGTGTAATTATTTCACCTGAGCTGTCTCTTTCATAAGCGTTGGTGTTTACGCAACCAACGAGCAGGCGGGGAGGGCAAGCCCGTCCGTCAAAAATGCGTAAACATGCTATGTTTCATGGGATGAACAGAGGCAGAAGAACGTCGAGTTAGCGCGCCTTCGGTGCGGACTTTTTGTGGTTCCCTCCCCCTTGATGGGGGAGGTTAGGTGGGGGTGAAGGGTAACTTCAAGAGGTTCCCCCTCCCCTTGATCCCCTCCCACCGGGGGAGGGGGAAAATGGAATTTCCTATACATCGAGTTAGCGCGACTATCGGTGCGGACTTTTATGTAAGGTTGGGTTGAACTTGCGAAACCCAACAATTCAGGTGGTGTCAGATTTGAGAATCTGACACCCTCCCCTAAATGCGTAAACATGCTATGTTTCACATAGATGTTTCGGCCTGTCTCAGGCCGAAACACCCCTGGAGAGCGTTTTATCTTTGATGGCAACTTGGTCTAAGCTGCCTTTAGCTTAGACTACCAGACAAATTTTAATCAAATGCGATTCTTTCTGCTAAGTATCTAATCCCGGATTATTCATAAATCCAAGGCAAATATTGATGCTGTTATTTGAATACAGCTGCATACAAAATGACGGCCAAAAAACAAAATGGCTCATATAAATCACCGAAAACTCCCGCTATGGAAGCGACCAACGGGAGCGTATGTATGATCCCGAATTATTCGGGTAATATTATTAAGGAGTAAATTAAATATGATTGGATTTAGCAAATTGTTGTGCGGCCAAGCTACTGTAGCTGAAGCAATGAGACATGATCGGGACAGCGCCAAGCTTCCCCCCCATCTGCTGCAATTTTCCGCCGACAACCGGCCGCTGGTGGTCTGGAACATGACCAACCGTTGTAACCTGGCCTGCATGCACTGTTATATCAGCGCCGAAGACCGGAGCTACCGGGATGAACTGACTACCGATGAAGCGAAAGCCTTCATTGATGACCTGGCTCAGATGGGTTGCCCCGTACTTTTATTCTCCGGCGGCGAACCGTTGCTTCGGGAGGATATCTTTGAGCTGGGGCGCTATACGTCCCAAACGGGGGTGAGGCCGGTAATCTCCTCTAATGGTACGCTTATCACTCCGGAGGCGGCGGAAAAAATTAAAGACGCCGGTTTCCAGTATGTGGGGATAAGCATAGATGGAGTGCCTGAGACACATGATCGTTTCCGGAAACGAAAAGGCTGCTTTACTGCGGCCATATCCGGCATTAAGGCCTGTGCCGCCGCCGGAGTAAAGGCTGGTGTGCGCCTGACCGTCAATCGCCACAATGTTGACGACCTGCCGGCGGTGCTGGATATAGTGGAGCAGGAAGCTATCCCGCGCTTTTGCATGTATCATCTGGTTTATGCCGGTCGCGGTCGGGAGCTGATTGAGAGCGACATCTCTCATCAGCAGAGCCGCGAAGTTGCGCAAACTCTAGTAGATAAAGCTCTGGACTGGGGCAAAAGAGAAGTCAACACGGAAATTCTTACCACGGATAACCATGCCGACGGTATTTTCCTGAAGAATTATATCCACAGGGAACTGCCCGACAGAGAGGGTGAAGTAGATGCCCTGCTTTGTATGCATGGAGGATGCTCCGCCGGCACTAAGATGGCTAATGTAGACCCGAGGGGTAATGTCCATCCCTGCCAGTTTTGGGGTCACTATACACTGGGAAACATACGGCAGCGGAAGTTCAGTGATATTTGGCTGGATGAGCATGAGCCGCTTCTTCAGAAGCTGCGCTGCAAGCAAGACTATGTGGAGGGACGCTGCGGGAGTTGCCGTCACAAGACCGTCTGCGGCGGTTGCCGTATCCGGGCTGAGGCTGTCTCGGGTAACCTGTGGGCCGAAGACCCCGCCTGCTACCTCACGCAGAATGAGATCGCGTAAGCTATCTGCGCTGTTTTGGTAGACAAGGTAATCGGTAATGTAATATGAACCCTGATTTAAAAAATGCCTTAAGTGAACTTAAAGTGAGTCTGTCTCATGCCTTAGGGTCTGAGTTATTGAATATCAGGTTATTTGGTTCACAAACCAGAGGTAGCGCCACCCCCAGGTCAGATGTGGATGTATACATTTTGATAAGGCGGCAATCGCCCCGGATCGTCAGTGATATTGCTGGAATATCTTTAGCTATCGACCTAAAATACAATGTGGTAATCTCTCCTCTGGTGTTTGATGTGGAAGAGTATAGCGAAAATAAAAGGTTAGGTTCTCCTGTTATAGAAAGTATTGAGGTGCGGGGGGAGGAAATATGACCGACGAGGGGGAAGACCTTTTAGCCAAATATAGATTAGATAAATCCAAAATTCACCTCAAATCGGCCAGGGACTTGATAGCTTGCGACGATTATCTGGACTCGGTAAGCAGGTCATATTATGCCATACTTACCGCCGCCAGAGCATTATTGGCTACCAAGAGACTGGACAGCCAGAAGCATTACGGCGTTATCTCGCTGTTTAATCAACATTTTGTAAAAACCAGTATTGTGAGCAATGATTGTGGCCAGATATTGAAAGAAGCTAACCTGGGTCCCGGATTATTAAACCCGTAGAGATTCATAAATCCACGGCAAACATGGGTGATGCTATATGAATACAGCTACTTATAAAATAACGGTCAAAAAACAAAATGGCTCATACAAATCACCGAGAACTCCCGCTATGGAAGCGACCAACGGGAGCGTGTTATAAATCCCGAATTATTCGGGGGGAGGGGTTATATGGGATTTCCGGTGCATAGGTTACGGCGATTACGGGAGCGTGAGGGTTTTCGGCGGATGGTGCGGGAAACTCGGCTGTCGGTGGATAACCTGATCTATCCGCTGTTTGTAGTACCGGGGAAAGGGGTTCGCCAGGAAATTTCCACTATGCCGGGCAACTATCACCTCTCTATTGATAACCTGGTGCTGGAGGCTGAGGAGACCTCCCGCCTAGGTATTCCCGCTATTCTGCTGTTTGGTATCCCGGAGCATAAGGACGAAGTGGGGTCGGAGGCTTACTCCGAGGACGGAATAGTCCAGAAAGCTCTCCGGGCCATCAAGTCTGCACTGGGGCCGGGGCTGATAGTGATTACCGACGTCTGCCTCTGCGAGTATACCGACCATGGTCACTGCGGTGTTATCCGGGAGGAGCATATCGACAATGACGCCACTCTTCCTCTGTTGGCTCAGATGGCCAGATCCCATGCTGAGGCCGGAGCCGATATGGTGGCGCCGTCCGATATGATGGATGGCCGGATACAAGCTATCAGGGAGGAGCTGGATAAGAATAATTTTTCCCATGTTCCGATCATGTCCTACGCCGCCAAGTATGCCTCCGCATTCTATGGGCCGTTCAGGCAGGCGGCGCTCTCCACGCCCAAGTTTGGCGACCGCCGCTCCCACCAGATGGATCCGGCCAACGCCGACGAGGCTATGCGGGAGATCAGCCTGGATTTACGGGAGGGCGCAGACATAGTGATGGTAAAACCGGCGCTGTCTTACCTGGATATTATATACCGGGCCAAGCAGGAGTTCGGGGTCCCCCTGGCAGCTTACAACGTGAGTGGAGAGTATTCCATGGTAAAAGCCGCCGGTCGGATGGGGTGGCTGGATGAGGAGCGGGTAATGCTGGAGGTATTGTGTTCTATCCGCCGCGCCGGCGCCGATCTTATCCTCACCTACTTTGCCAAAGAGGCGGCCAAGCTGTTGGGAAAGTGAAGCGTATAAAACGCTGCTTGGGTAACTTGATTCATGAATGAGATACTGTTCCAGAAACTGGAGAGGCTCAAAAAAGAGGTGCTCTACTTAAAGACTAACAAGAAAAACCTATTAGAGAATCTCCATATCTCTGAGGAAGCTAAAAAAATAGTGGAAAGAAGTGTCTATCTATGTGCGGAGGTTGCGCTGGACATCGCGGACTTGGTTATTGTCCAGAAAAATTTTCCTAAACCAATTACCTACAGTGACACAATATATAAACTTGGCGACTACAAAATGATCCCTAGACCTTTTGCCCGTAAATTTACCTACGTCGCGGGCTTAAGGAATTTTTTGGCTCATGACTACCTGTTGGACAGTATCCCTGCCCTGGAACGGTTCATGAGATCGGGCGTAGCCGATATGGAAAAGTTCATCAGTTACATAGAGAAATTATGACGGAAGAGATAAAAAACCAGGCAAAGCCTGGAGTCATTACCAACCGTCGGCGGTTGTTGAAATTAGTATTTACAGTAAATTAGCAAATGGAGGTTTTATATAATTTCCTGTATTATAAAAAAGATAGCCGGGGTCTTGGGAAAATGCCAGTGGGTGGAATTTGCCTATCTTTTTGGTTCCAGAGCCAAACAGTCGCAGACTGGAGGGGCTGTTGGAGCAAGAAGCGATTGGGATATAGCAACTTACTGGAGTTGTGACCCTGATAAGCTCCCCGGCTGGGCTGTATTTCAACTTGAGGCGGAAATTTCCTCTACCATAGGGGCGGAGGCTCAGATTAGCGTCTTGAACCACATTAGCTCGCCTGTGTTTGCTTTTCAGGTAATAAACGACGGCATAATAATCTTTGACAAAAACACTGAGAGCCGGGTTTTATATGAGACCAAGGCGCTCAGATACTACCACGACTGGCAGTATTTCCTTACCAGACATATGCACTTTTCGGCTTGATACAAGCCGAAAGATCATAAAATTAAGGGAGTTAGGAATAATTGAAGCTGATTTGGAAAGGGGCAAAGGCGCCTACCGCTTCATAAATGAGATATATCCACTCTATATCTGGATGGAAGCCCAGAAATTCAAGAGATAATGATATACAACAATAGAATCCCCACCTTATGTAACATCAGATTGGCGGCTCACCTCGTTCAACCACTCTGTTGCTGATTACATGAAACATATAAAGGTTACAGCCTATGTCTAATCAAATTTCTAAATACCAGCCCCGGCTGATTGCCTGGGAGCTTACCAGGGCCTGCAACTTAGGGTGTGTGCATTGCCGGGCCTCAGCAGTGGATGAGCCGCTGCCGGAGGAGCTTACCACTGAGGAAAGCTTGCACCTTATTGACCAAATTGCCGGCTTTTCCCGGCCGATACTGATCTTGACCGGCGGGGAACCGTTGGTGCGCAAGGATATCTATGAATTGGCCGACTACGGCGCCAAGAAGGGCTTGCGAGTGGTTTTAGCTACTAACGGGACGCTTCTTAACAGGGATATAGCTTCCAAGCTAAAGGAGGTCGGTATCCAGCGGGTAAGTATCAGCCTGGACGCTTCCCACGCTGAAGCACATGACAGTTTCCGCGGATCTCCGGGGTCGTTCGCACAGGCTCTCGCCGGCATAGAAGTTCTTAAGGATGTGGGCTTGAGCTTCCAGATAAACACTACCATAACCAAGCGTAACCTGACCGAGATTCCCTCTATCGCCGACCTGGCGCTGCGTCTGGGAACCGACGCCTTACATATTTTTCTCCTGGTGCCCACCGGCAGGGGAAAGGAAATTGAAGGCGATGAGATTTTACCTGCGGAATACGAAGAAGTGCTGAATTGGTTTTATGATAAACAAAAGACGGTTTCCATTAACCTTAAGGCCACCTGTGCGCCGCATTATTTCCGGGTTATGCGCCAGCGGATGAAAGCCGAAGGGACACAGCCCCAAGGGTCATTAACCCAAGGGACACGGACCCAAGAGTCACGGCCCCAAGAGTCACGGCCCCAAGGTATGAAACCATCTCCGGCATCACATCCCCATCATGGTCACGGACATAAAGGTTCACATCCCGGGGCGCTGGAGGCGACGAGCAAAGGTTGTTTAGGTGGAACCGGTTTCTGTTTTATTTCCTATCGAGGCGAAGTCTATCCTTGCGGATATCTGCCGGCCCTGGCTGGTAACGTAAGAGAAAAACCTTTCCCGGAGATCTGGGGGAATTCGGTAGTCTTCCAGGAACTGCGTGATCCCGACTTACTCAAAGGCAAATGCGGACGTTGCGAATACCGGCGGATCTGCGGGGGATGTCGCGCCAGGGCCTATGCCGCCTGCGGCGATTACCTGGCCGAAGAACCTTACTGTATTTACCAGCCTCGCCTGCCCGGGAGCGGAGGATAAGCATCCTCCGAGCTTAGGTCTTTATCCCGAATAATTCGGGATCATAAACACGCTCGGAGCTGGTCGCTTTCATGGCGGGAGCTTTCGGTGATTTGTACGAGCCATTTTGTTTTTTGACCATTATTTTACAAGTAGCTGTATCCAAATAACAGCGTCAATGTTTACCGTGGATTTATGAATAAGCCGGGTCTGTAAGAGAGGAAATTATTTTCCCCATTTTATTAACCTATCATCCACAAAAGTAAAGCGATAGACTTTGCCCGCACCGGTAAGAGGGTTCTCAAAGCTATACTCCCAGACCTCATGTATTTTACCTTGCTTGTTAATATTAGATCCCTTAGCTTGTCCAGGTTCTCCCATCACTTGGGCGACCTCATATTTGGACATATTAAGGCGCACCAAATTCAGCCTTTTTGGGTTATATCCTGTGCAGGCAGAAAGCCCCCCCCCCAGGATAACCCCATAAAGAAGGCCCAATAAGATGAGGGCGCCCGGGCAACCTGTTATTTGGGTAAGATTAATATTAGCACGCCTTTTGAGGCTTGAACAACGTCGTCTTTTAGTCTGTGCCAATCGAAAGCATCCTCTTCTTTGTCAGGTTTATATACCGTTATCAGTTCTTTCTTCTCTTCAGGTTTAGACAAAGCCTCCGGAGACGGTGGAGGGGGCAGGGGTTTGGCAGGAGGCGGTTTAGTCAAACCGGCCTGGAGGGAGAATTCTCTTATCTGTTTATCTGAAGCGCCTCGATTTGAGGTGTATGGACCGGATATTCCGCCGCCTCTTAGTCTTTTCTCAAGGTTTTTATAGCTTGATTGGAGTGCTTGCTTCTCATTACCCCATCTCTCTTGTTTAATTTGATTTAATATTTCAGGCGAGGTTTGGAGTAAAAAAGGTTCTTTCTTTTTGGGTTTCGTTATTTTTTTTGCGGCTGCCGGAGGTTTGGAAGTAAGCGCAGATTTAGGTTTGGAGGGACCAGTCCATAATTGCTCCACCCTGGGCCAGCCACCGTGGTTGTCCAACCACAAGACGCCCAATAAGGAACTACCGGTAAACGCCAGAATCAAGCATAGCCGAAAGATGAGCCTCCGCTGAAAACTGGTCGTATTTAATGCCAGGCGGAAAATCTTTGCTCCCATTAAAAACACTTCCTATCTTTTTAAATTCTTACATAAAATTAGGAAGTTGTCAAATTAGCTAT
>QIEW01000470.1 GCA_003230535.1 bacterium | reverse complement strand
AAACGGCCCGGCGGTACCCCCTATAATCATCACCTCTGACAACGCATTTTCAAACCGCCACTTTTATGACATTTTCACCCCGCCGCTAACAAATTGACATAAATATATGTTTTCTGGCTTTTTACGAGTTCATCATCATATGGCCTAGCCGTTGGCAAGCTTTTAGCCGCCGATGCAGGACATGGAACGCCCCATGCTTGGCAGAGGGGTGGTGATTTTGGAAATATGGTGCCGGTGCGGTTTCTTCCCTGCTGCCTGGATAAACATATTTTTCAGGAAGTTATCATCCGCGCCCCGTCGCAGGGGAGTTTTTATATCCACCCCGCCGCTACCGAATAAGCAGCCCAGCAGCGCCCCGTCGGCAGTTAAACGCAGCCGGTTGCAACGATCACAGAAGCGTCTGCTTAAGGGAGCGATAAAGCCTATGCTTCCCTGACCGTCCTTAAAGGTATATAGGGTGGACGGCCCGGTAAGGAGCGTCTGTAATCTGGGAACAAGATGCTTATCAGCATCCAGATTTTTCCAGATTTCATCTCGGGGAACGACCTTGTCCCAGCCCCAAAAATGTTCGTTATGGAAATAGGGCATAAATTCGATGAAGCGGACCTCCGTCTCATACTCCTTGGCAAACCGTAAAAAATCCCCTGCCTCGGTGTCGTTCACCCCTCTGATGACCACCATATTAACTTTCACGGGGTGCAAACCGGCTTCTTTGGCCGCCCCTATACCTTCTAGTACCTGATCTAAGTTTCCCCCGCGGGTAATAAGTTTGTATTTGCCGGGCTCTAAGGTATCCAGGCTTACGTTGACCCGATGCAATCCGGCGCCGGCCAGGTCTTTGGCCAGTTCTTTGAGTAATGTCCCGTTAGTGGTTAGAGCCAGGTCTTGGATGCCTGGGACTGCCGAGACGGCTCTGATCAGGGAGGTAATGCCGTCCCGGATCAGCGGCTCCCCGCCGGTAATCCGTATCTTGGTTAATCCCAGCTCCACTCCAATCCGAACCAACCGCAGCAGTTCCTCGTAACTTAGTATCTCACGCCGCTCAAGCTTTACTACCCCCTGTTTGGGTAAGCAGTAAACGCAGCGCAGATTACAGCGGTCGGTGACCGATATTCGCAGATAGGTTATCTTTCTGTGTATACTATCATGTAACATATGGACAATATTGTGTGGTGCATATATAGAGGATATGCCCCCGGCGCCCTTCTGTTTAGGCGTCAAATCCGTCTGTTAAGTTGTTTAACAAACTGAAGCCAAGTATAAGAATACTTAACAATATTAAGGAAGTCAATCGGAAAGGAGCTAAAGCTGCTCCTAACGCTTAGTTGCGCAGATTAGCTGCAAATTCGACAAGAATATACAAGCTATAAGATAGAAAGAAGGGCATGTTCCAGGGGCAGGTTGTCGGTTGGCTTGATGTCGGGCGTGGTGATGAAGCGAGGGGTAGTCATCGCTATAGAGGCGCAAGCCTTGCCGCTTCTGTTCTAGTACATTATTTTGTAAATAACTGGGTTTATAATGCCTGTCCTTCCTGGCTTGACCAGGAATCCAGACCGATAAAAAACCAGGTAGAACCTGGAGCCATTACTGGATTCCTGCTGGAGTTTATCCCCGCGAAAGCGGGGGCAGGAATGACAAAATAATGCAGGATAAACCTAAAGACTTACAAGACGCTGCACTAGCGGTTGAAATTGGCTAACTCCAGGCAGACTTTATCCTGAAACCTGTATAGCTGGTCGGCATAGCCATGGTAGTTATTGATAAGCAGGGAGAAGGCCAAAACTTCTCCGTTTTTGCTCCCCACATACCCCGACAGAGTGTGCACGCCGTTCATGTTTCCGGTTTTCACGCGGATACGTTTTGCTTCCCGGTTCCCGTTAAGCCGCCCTTTAAAGGTGCCTGTCCCTCCGGGGAGGGCTAGTGAGGCAATATACTCCGAGCGCAGTTCAAACTTACTATACATATAAGCCAGGACCTGGCAGATAGATTCTGCTGTGAGGCGGTTTTTACGGGAGAGCCCGGAACCGTCCGCTATGTACAACGGCGCGGTATCCACCCCTATTTCCTGTAAAAACTCCCCCACCGCTTCCGCTCCGCCGGCGGCTGAACCTGGATGCTCATGGAACTCCGCCCCCAGGGTTTTTAAGATCTGCTCCGCCATAAAGTTATTGCTGTATTTGTTCATTAAAGCCAATAACCTGGACAGTGGCCGGGAGCGATGTTCATAGAGAAGGACGGCATCATAAGGCACCAGGCCCGTCCGCGCTTCTCCCTCTATCTTTACCCCTTGCTGTCTTAGCATATCCCGAAATACCGACGCTGCATAACGCGGAGGATCACTTACCGGCCTGTAGATAACCCTGGTCTTCGCCCGCGGAGATAGGACGCCTGTGATATAGACCTTATGTTTCCCATGACTATTCACCATCTTCACCGATAGTCGTTTGCCGTTCTCAGCCGTTCGGCCCTGATTCACCAACCTTACATATGTAGTAACGGGGTTGCTCCAGACCAATAAGGGGTCGCCTAATGACAATCCCGGGGCGACGGATACTTCGAGGGTATTAAAGTTATAGGACAGCGCCCCGGTCTCCGGAGTGTAACACTTCTGGGTTTGAGGGGTCCAGCCATCGACCAGCCGTTTGATATCAAAATAATAGTCATCGGCCACTACATTACCCGTGATCTTCCGTAAACCCTGGTGAGACAATCTCCGGACCAGCTTATAAACCTCTTCATATACTAAGTAAGGATCGCCGTAGCCCTTGATGTAGAAATCACCGTCCACTACGCCCTGCTTAGGTCTGCTGCTGAGATAAAATTCAGTCCGGAAACGGTATTCAGGGCCGAGACGCGCCAAAGCTGTGGCCGCCGTTATAAGTTTCATATTGGAGGCGGGGGTCATCGCTTGTTGGTGTCGATAGGTAAACAGGCGATCACCCTTAGAGAGAGAGACTACCTGTAAGGCCAGCTTGGCTTTCCTGAGAACTTTTGATTTTAGAAGCTGCTCCAGGGTATGGGAGAGTTTTGCTTCAGGGGAGCCTGGATGAAATTTTGCCTGCGCCCAGCTTACCTCCGCTCCCCAGAAGATGAGCGCTACCAGCAACCAAATGCAGCTAAAACGCAGACCTTTCTTACTATTTAACGCCAATTTTCCGCCTTATTTATCAATGTTTTTCCTAAATCCCTTGATTTTAACTCTCGATAAGCTCTAAAATAGATCGTCCCATATAAATAAAATACGTTCCGCTTAGGACCTGTCACAAAATAAGTGTATCAAGGCGGTTTTTGGCTGATTGGAAGAAAGCGCCTTAAGGGAGACGATAACTTATGCCTATCTATGAATATGAATGTACAGATTGTCACTACGAATTTGAGAAACTAATCTTAAGTTCTTCCCCCCCGCAAATACTCTGCCCGCAGTGTGAGAGCGCCAACCTCCACCGGCTGCCATCACTGTTTTTTAATCAGGGAGGCGGCAGAGGGGAACCTGGCTCCAGCTCATCCTCGTCCTGCTCGAGCTGTAGTTCCAAATCTTGCTCCAGTTGCGGGATGTCCTGAACCAGAGGGGGCGGAAAACCTTTCGCCCCCTATTTCGGGGTAAACTTAAATTTCAACCCTGGACTGTCAACCGCGCCTTTCCCGCTCTTCCTGTTTAGTTTTACATTCTATGCACAAGGAAACTACCGGTCGCGCCTCTATCCTTTTCTCGCCTATTTCCAGACCACATTCATCGCAGACCCCAAAAGTTCCCTGCCGGATCTTCTCCAGGGTTTGTTCGATTTTAATCAGCAGATTGCGCTCCCGCTCTTTTAGCCTAAGCAGAAAATTTCGATTCGTTTCCAAAGATGATAAGTCACTAAAATCGGGCAGTTCTTCCGTGTTTGGCTGGTGTAACCCGTTAACAGTCTCCCCCAGCTCTGCCAGAATTCGTTGTCGTTCTTTCCGGAGACGTTTTTCAACCTCTTTCATTTTGGCCTTATCCATAACTGTTTACTGTTCCTCCATGTATTATTCGTTTTTAGCAGAATTTTGCAGCCCTTCCAGGAAGCGCGTAGTAAAATTCCCTTGCAGGAACTCAGCCTGAAGAAAAACTCGTTGGTGAAATGGAATAGTAGTATTTATTCCCTGGATAACAAACTCATCCAAAGAGCGTTGCATTTTGGCGATAGCTTCTTGCCGGTCAACCCCCCAGGTAATCAACTTGGCTACCATTGAGTCGTAATGGGGTGGAATGATGTAGTTCGGATAGATTGCCGTATCTACCCGTACCCCGAAACCTCCTGGAACGTTATAACCGGTTATTTGCCCGGGACAGGGGATAAAAGAGTTAGGATCTTCAGCACATATTCTGCATTCTATTGAGTGACCTTGCAGGTTGATATCCTTCTGCTTATATGTTAAAGGCTTTCCAGCCGCAATTTTGATCTGCTCTTTCACCAGGTCAATCCTGGTAATCATCTCTGTTACCGGATGCTCCACCTGAATCCGAGTGTTCATTTCCATAAAATAGAAATGATTCTTCTCCAATAAAAATTCCACGGTTCCCGCGCTGGAGTAACCTACTTTCTTGGCGACTTTCAGGGCGGCTTCCCCTAACTGGTTGCGTAGTTTGTCAGACACGGTAGCACAGGGGGCCTCTTCGATCAACTTCTGGTAACGGCGCTGGACAGAACAGTCCCGCTCCCCTAAATGGACCAGATTCCCATGCTCGTCTCCTAATATTTGCACTTCTACGTGCTTCGGCTCTTCCAGATATTTCTCCAGATAAATATCTGGTTGTCCGAAAGCGGAGATTGTTTCGGATTGAGCCGCCATAAAAGCGTTAAGGAAACTGGCATTGGTGTGAACTACCCGCATTCCCCGCCCGCCGCCCCCGCCGGCAGCTTTAATAACTACGGGATAACCGATCTCATGGGCAATCTCCCGCCCCTCATCAGGACTTTCCAGACAGCCGCTTCCCTGAAGAGTGGAAACCCCGGCCTGGCGCGCTCTGACCCTGGCTTGCACCTTATTCCCCATCTGCCGGATGACCTCAGCACTCGGACCGATAAATTTTATCCCGCAACTCTCGCAAATCTCCGCAAAATGGGCATTTTCAGCTAAAAAGCCATATCCCGGATGAATTGCCTCGGCATCGGTAATTTCCGCCGCGCTGATAATGCTGGGCACATTAAGATAGCTGTTAGCGCTTTCCGGCGGACCGATGCAAATAGCTTCATCGGCAAAACGGACATGCAGGGAGTTTGCGTCGGCTTTAGAATATACCGCAACCGTTCTTATGTTTAACTCCTTACAGGCCCGGATAATACGAAGAGCAATCTCCCCGCGGTTAGCTATCAATACTTTCCGAAACATCAACTTTTAGGTTTCAGGGTCATAAGCGGTTCGTCAAACTCAACCGGTTCGGCATTAGACAAGAAAACAGATACGACTTCTCCAGCCACAGGCGCTTCTATTTCGTTCATCAGTTTCATAGCTTCAATAATACACAATGTTTGGCCTTTTTTAACCTCGGTTCCCTCCTCTACAAATGAAGGTTTATCCGGGGTCGGCGAGCGATAGAAAGTACCCACTATTGGCGCCCTGACAATGAACAGGTTCTCCTCTGATGGAACTTCGACATGAGGGAGAGCCTTGGCATCCTCATGAGGCAGAGCTGATACGGGAGGTATGACCCCCGGCGGCAGCGAAAATACCTCCGCCGGCAACCCCAGCTTCAGTCTTACCTTGAGTTCCGGCTCTTCTATCTCCAACTCCTGGAGATTATTTTCCCGCATTAACTTAATCAACCGCTTTAGATGTTTGGTATCCATCTTTTCTCCTTGCGGGTATTTTTACACCACAAAGTGTTTGCTAAAATAACTTATTTATTATCAGTATGTTGTAAATCGCGAGCGATAAACTCTCGAACTTGATGAGTAAGTATCTAATAATATAAATCTTGGTAGTTCTAAAGTCAAATACTAATAAGTCCCCTCCTCACTTGAGGGCTGCTTGGTATTAGCCGTCTGCCTTATGTGGCTTGAGATTTTAGCAGGATATATTGTTAATTAATACAAATCTTTTTCCTGTGATTGACCTGATTTCTTACAATTGAGACTTTACATCAAGTTCCCTTTATGTTAACCTTTATTGAATAAGGGAAAGGTGGCTGGATTATTCATAAAGCTGAAGAATACTCATGGGGATTGATGGTGAAAGATCACTCCTAGAAACTCAGTTTTTTGTGTCTTGTCGTTTGTTCTATTGATAAGTAGATGAATATTAGCGGTTTTCGAAAAACATATAAATAATCAGCGGGAGTCAAAATTAACCAAAAATCCTAAAATCAGGGACGTTTTGGATGATTGAAGAGCCAGATGCTGTGGCTCCTTTTTTTAATTATAACCTAATTAGCAGAAAAGGAATTTACGACAAATGATAAAGAGTAAAATAACAGGTCGAATTTTAATTCTTACCTGTTTAATTTTAGCGATTGGAATTTGCTCAAATTGTCATATAGCCGCCGGCACAGAGAAAATCGAAGAAGAGGAAGATAAACAGCCAGTTTTAGCTCTTAAACCGCCTTTTATTTTTATCGGGATATTGCCAAAAGAAAAATCATATTCAGGTAAAGCCAAATTAAAGGGAACAATTGTTGAAAATGGAAATTTGTCAAATCTAACGATAAAAAAATCTTCTCCCAGCATTGAAGCAGTGCTCAAAAAGAAAAAGGTGAAGAACAAGACCGTTATATTTCTCGAATTTATTCTTCTTAAAGAGATGCAGGCCGGGAGTTTCAATGAGAGTATAACGGTAGTATCCAAAGACCCGCTTGCTTATGCGGAAATAGTCTTAATTGGGCAAAAATTGGGAGATATAAAGGTCAATCCTGATCGGCTGGAGTTTATCCTGAATAATGAAAATGAGGCTGATGTTCGTTCAATATTATTAGAATCAAAGAAACCGTTTAATATTACAAAAGTTGAAGACATCAGCGGCTTTCTGGATATTTCTATAAAGACGGTTGAAGAAGGGAAGATATACAAATTAATGGCAAAACTAAAAAGACCCGTAAGCGAAACTTTTATAGGACTGGTCAAGGTTTATACTGATTTTAAAGAACAACCGCTCATAGATATCCCTGTTATAGGGCTAACTAACTAAAAACTTTATTAATTTTAGGGAGTTATAAATATCCAATATATCGTTTTAGGATGATTCGTAATGTTTTTCTGTGGTGTCAGATTCTCAAATCTGACACCTCCTAAACCGCCAGTCAGGTCTGAGGACCTGACTGCACAATTTTAAAGAAGGTTAGCTATACTATATGTTGGGGCAGTGGCCCCAACACTACCCATATAGGGTAGGCCAGGGCCACCGCCCTGGCACTTTTGCAAGAGGCTCTAAGTAAAAACTTTATTAATTTTAGAAGGGGGATTGATTTTGTTGTCTTGGATAAGAAAGGAGGTGATTTAATGAAAAAATTTGGTTTATCTTTTGTATTAGCGCTTGCCGTTGTGTTTTCTATTTACAGCGTTAGTTGGGCTGGCTTATGCCTTGACGACGCTATTTACTGCAATGACGACTTCGTAACAATGTCAAAAAGCGAAGGGGTCTATAGCCTGCACGGGTATGAGGCCGGATGCGGTTATTCCGATAGATTAATGGACGGCAGTATGATCCTCGCTGGTGGTTATGCGTATATCGGTCTGACTGGAGCTTTTGGTTTGTCAGGTGCGGGAGATAACGGTTCAGTCGCCATGAGGCACGCCGTGGTTAATTTATCGAACTATTCCTTCACCAATCTCTGGAACTATGTATACCTGAGCGGTGGCGTCATTGCTGGTCACAGTGGATCTGGTACTGGTACTTTAAGCATTTGCCCCAATCTTAATGTTCAGGGTAATGTTGTAGATGCAAATGATAGCGCGGCATCCGAGTAACAAAATGAATAATACGAAATAGAGCTGTAACTAAAAAGCAAAATTAATCCCCCTCTATTACAGCTTTACGCATTCGGGCTGGCGTTGGTGACAACCCCGCCCTTTTTCCAGTTTGGGTGCAAGCGTTCTCCCACCCCACAGCATAATGTATATAGGCGGTTGCCTGAGTGCCATTTTCATATCCCATAACCTATTGATGAACGAGGCTTCACTTAAAAAAGCCGGCGTCCCTGGAGATGTTGGGATTAACCGTTAATGGATTAGCGCGCTTACCGGTGCGCACTTTACTGTCTTGGCAACAAATGTGTCAGTCCGGTATACCGCAATTATATGGAAGAATTATTCTGAATAATTTCGGTATTAGTATTGATTTTGGTTAGGGGGTTATGGTAAGTTGAGGCTGAAGATTTTTAATAATGCTGCCTGATAAAAACGCACAGAACAGCGCCTGTTTGACAGGGGCGGGATAAATAAGCAAAAGGAGCATAATTATATGTGCAGTAAAGACAAGCAATATGTGCTGAAGATGGTTAAGGATCACGACGTTCGCTTTATCAGATTATGGTTTACTGATATTCTAGGGTCGTTGAAGAGTTTTGCCATAACCCGGAATGAGTTGGAAGGAGCCCTGGAGGAGGGAATGGGGTTTGATGGTTCCTCTATTGAAGGATTTACGAGAATTGACGAGTCTGATATGCTGGCGATGCCCGATCCTAATACATTCCGCATTCTTCCTTGGCGTCCTCGGGATGGAAATGCGGTTGCCCGGATGTTCTGCGACGTTATTAAACCTGATGAGACCCCTTTCGAAGGCGACCCGCGCTGGGTATTGAAAAGGGTCCTCCAGCGAGCGGCAAACAGGGGCTATACTTTTTATGTGGGGCCGGAACTGGAATACTTCTACTTCAAAAGCTGTGAGGGGAAACCGCAAACGCTGGACGCGGGAGGCTATTTTGATCTGACCCCGCTGGATATAGCCAGCGACCTGCGCCGGGAGACGGTCTTGATGCTGGAGGATATGGGAATTCCAGTGGAATACAGCCACCATGAGGTGGCCCCCAGTCAACACGAGATCGATCTTAAATACACCGATGCTCTAACTATGGCCGACAATGCGATGACCTATCGGTTAGTAGTTAAAGAAGTCGCTCTCAAACACGGTGTGTATGCCACTTTTATGCCAAAACCGCTCTGTGGCAATAACGGCAATGGGATGCATACTCACCAGTCATTGTTTAGAGGTGATAGAAACGCTTTCTTTAATCCGCAAGACGCCTATCATTTGTCCAAAGAGGGAAAATGTTATATTGCCGGTCTGCTCCGGCACGCCCGGGAGATTACTTTGGTAACCAACCAATGGGTGAACTCATACAAACGGTTGGTTCCGGGCTATGAAGCGCCGGTCTACATATCTTGGGCCCTGAGAAACCGCTCCGACCTGATTAGAGTTCCTATGTATAAACCGGGTCGGGAAAAAGCTACCCGGGTGGAGCTGCGTTCCCCCGATCCGGCCTGCAATCCCTATTTGGCGTTTGCGGTGATGCTGGCTGCCGGACTGGATGGGATTGATAACTGCTATGAGTTGCCGGAGCCGGTGGAGCAGAATGTTTACACAATGAGCCCTCAGGAGCGGGATGCCTTAGGTATCAAAACCTTGCCTGAAGATTTGTGGGAGGCTATCCAAGTGACGGAAAAGAGTGAGTTGGTAAAGAATACGTTAGGAGACCACGTATTTACCAATTTCATTGCCAATAAGAAGATCGAATGGGAAAAGTATCGGGCCCAGGTAACCGATTTTGAGTTACGGGAGTATCTTCCTGTTCTCTAGTCCGGCGTTTGTAGTAAAAAGCATACGTTTAAATGTCATTGCGAACGAAGTGAAGCAATCTCATATGCCACGGGAAAACAAGGGGTTGCTTCGTCGCTATCACTCCTCGCAATGACACAATTAATTGAAACGCTCTACTAGTCCGGCGCCTGT
>QIEW01000376.1 GCA_003230535.1 bacterium | reverse complement strand
GCTAATCATCATTAATTGGAAATTCCACAAGGATATTAAAAGCTGGACCGAGGAAATTATACCTTCCTTAACCATAATGAAAACCATTTTGAAAAATCCTTTAGCTAGTAAAAATTATTCCGAAACGGAGCAGATAAAAGAACTTTCGCCTGAGCAAGCCGCTCCCGCTGGCCCAACTCAGTATCGGAAATCTCAAGGAGGCGGACATCAGGGAGCCGAGATACAAAAACCCCCTATCCCAAACCAACCGTCGGAAAAACTTGAGAACACTTCAGACATCTCCGGCCTGGATAAATCATCCGAGGCAATCGGTCAAGATGCGATTGCCTTGAGTAATTTACTAAAGTTATGGAATTTGGAAAAACCGATAGCTCCCCGGAAGTGGGAGAGGAATAATAAGAATAAACTAAATTATGCAAAAATCGCCCGGCAATATAACCTGGATGCGACTTTTCTGACGGCTGATTTGGAGGAATTGGAAGTAATAAATTTACCTTGCCTGCTGGAGGATATTGAGCAACCCGCCTCTGAAAAAAAGGTATCCGTGGTGCTCAAAGGTTTAGAAGAGACGGAAGCCTTGGTAGTGCATCCTAAACAGGGGGAGTTGATTTATCCTCGAGAAGAACTCGCCGCGCGGTGGGCAGGGAAGATACTTGTTTTATGGCGTAATATTGACAATTTGAGTGATACGACCGCCTCTCCATGGCAGCAGGATCAAGAAATGAACCAAGTGGAACAGCGTTTACGTCAGTTAGGCTATCTCAAGGAAGAACAATCAAAATCGTCCATGGAACGGCGGACTCAACGAATGAAAGCTCTGATGAATTTCCAGCAGGACCATCATCTGGAAATCAACGGTGTCTGCGGAGTTCGCACTAAACTGGTATTGTATAGTATCATAGATCAACCATTTTCCCCGACCTTAAAGGGAAAGTTCTTCTAACCCCAATTATTCATAAGAGACTGAATAATTGGGTTGCGTGGAGGGGGTGGTTTTTACCGGAAACGAATTTCCGAAAGAAAGGAGGTTTTACTGTTTGAATTGGCATAGTTTTTGCTACTCTTTTTAACGACCAGGTAAAATCAGGTAATTTTGTTGACCAGATATGACCCGAAATTTAAAGCTGCCGATAGTATTAAAAGATAGAATATTACAGTTCCTGGTAGAGAACAACCTAGTTAATAATAAGGCTGTGGAATGAGTCGCTTATATGAAAAACTAAAGAAACTGGAGCAGGAAAAAGTTGAGGAACCTCAGCTTCGGGAAGAGGAATCTTTCCCGATTGAAGGGGAAATAAAACGCCAGAAGGCAGAACAGCGGAATCTATTCAGGAGAGGATTCCTGATTGGCGGAATTTTATTCATAGTGACAACCTCCGCCGCAGGGGTATATTCTTTTAGAAAGTTTTTCTACCCGAAAACCAACAACATTAAGCGTAACTCACTTAAAACGGCCGTTAATTCCTTCAAGGTGAAATCTGACCGGACAGAAACATATCCTAAAACACCTTCCTCCAAGCATCCATCCTCAGGGACTAACCTAGCTCAGGCAGCCCCTCCTAAAACACCTTCCTCCAAGCATCCATCTTCAAAGACAAACTTGGCTCAACAAAACCAAGGCTCCCCCTCCGAGGGAGAAGAACTATTGGTGGAGAATTATTTTTCCGACGGGGCCAAGTTTTTTAAAGTTAAGCAATATAAGAAAGCTCAGGTAGCTTATTGGAGCGGCTTAAGGTTACAGCCGGACGAAGCTGTCGGCTACAATAACTTAGGGACAGTCTATTATGCCCAGGGGAAATTGAAAAAAAGCCGCCGGCAACTAAAACTTGCCATAAGGCTTAGCCCCCATTATGCCGAGGTGCACTATAATCTGGCGGTAGTACTTGAAAAACTGGGTCTTACCAGCCAGGCTCTTACTCATTATCTGAGATTTATGGAATTATATCAGGGGGAAAATAAAAAATTAATTGAAAAAGTAAGAGACCATATCGAATATTAATTAATCCAGGTTGCGGCCATTAAGCAATTGAGGGTCTAATCCAGGCTGCACGCTGTCATTTCCGCCGAAGAGAGAATTTAGGGGAATAAGTCTAGGAACTGGATTCCTGATTTCCCAGGAAATGACATCCGATATTGGCGCTTTCAGCTAAGGGACTTGGAACATTTCAAAGTACCGTTTGTGGTTTTTTTGGTTCATCCGGTTTTGTGCAGTCAGGTCCTCAGACCTGACTGGCGGTTTTAGGAGGTGTCAGATTTGAGAATCTGACACCACGGGAATGACAAGAATGTGTGTTTTCAGCCTTTTTACGAGTTCATGAACTTAGCGCATCGCTGGTGCGGGCTTTTTAGGTGGCGGCAGGTTCAGGAAATCTGCCACTCGTCCAGACCTGACAGAAAAAACATTACTTTTCATCCTCAAACGGTATATTGGATATTTTCAAGCCCCTTAGAGCGTAACTGTCTGTTTTGAGAAGCTGAAGGGATGTCTACTTTACTTACTTAGATTTAGGGCATGTTGAATATGGAGAACAAATTTAGCCACAGAGGCAATTCTGGGAGGATAGCCCAACTATTGGTGGGGGGAAAGTTAGTATCTCCATTACAAATAGAATTGGCTAAGGAAATCCAGAACCGCAGAGATGAAAGCCTGGAGTCTATTCTGCTCCGCCTGCACTGGGTAAAGGAAGAGGAGATATTAAAAACCGAAGGTCAGGTGTGGAACATCCCTCTATTCACCAAAGAGCAACAAAATGAAATCCTGCCAAAGCTCTTGAAAAATATACCTGAATTTTTGTGCCGCAAATATAATTTATTTCCTATTGCCCAGAACAATGGTCAGCTTTGTGTGGCCATGACAGATCCTTTTGATTTGGTGGCCCTGGATGACCTCCAACGAATAACTAAGACTGAAATCAAGCCCTATCTTGGGTCTAAAAAAGATATCTTATCCTACATTGAAAAGTATTATACAAATGACAAAAAGGAAGAAGAGACGGAAAAGGACATTAAAGAAGATGTCTTGGGCGACATTGCGGATATTCAATTGGACGTTGACGAAAAGTTTGGGGACTTAGACGAGGATGACAGCCAACTTAAAGTAAACCCTGATGATCCGCCGGTAATAAAGTTAGTGAACTATGTGTTGGGCCAAGCGATAACCGATAAAGCTTCTGATATTCATATCGAACCCTTAGAGCACGGACTAAAGGTTCGCTACCGTATTGACGGCTCCTTGTTCGAACTGATTAAGGTCCCCCAAAAACATAAAGCCGCGATTATCTCCCGGACTAAGATCTTATCCGGAATGGATATCGCCATCAAAAGAGTGCCTCAAGACGGCTCTTTTACCGTCTATAAAGATGATAAACAAATAGATTTCAGGGTTTCATCGCTGCCCATTATTTACGGCGAGAAGATTGTGTTGCGGCTGCTGGAAAAGGACGCTGTTTCCGGTAAGACGCTGGATGGTTTGGGGATGTCTGCTTATATGGTAAGCCTGTTCAAGAAATATATGTTCCGGCCCCATGGTATGATTCTCGTCACCGGACCTACGGGTTCAGGTAAATCTACCACACTGTATACCGTATTAAATCAGATCAACTCTCCTTACAAAAACATTATTACTGTAGAGGACCCGGTAGAGTATCGGCTGCCGGGCATTCAGCAGGTCCAGGTCAGATCAGAGCTCGGTTTCGATTTTGCCGATGCTTTACGGACCATTTTACGGCAAGACCCGGACATAATTATGATTGGCGAAATTCGGGACCAAGAAACCGCCCAAATTGCGGTGAAATCATCCCTTACCGGACATCTGGTTCTTTCCACCCTTCATACCAATGATGCGCCCGGGGCGATTATCCGATTAGTAAATATCGGTCTTGAAAAGTTTTTAGTGGCTTCTTCGGTAAACCTGGCGATTGCTCAGCGCTTAACAAAACGGATTTGTATAAACTGTAAAGAGTCTTTTGAGGCGGACAAAAGTGAAAAGAAAATGTTAGGGGTCCCCGAAGATCAACCGTTAATTCTTTACAAGGCCAGAGGTTGCTCCAAGTGCCGTCAGACAGGATTTAAAGGCAGGTTGGCCGTGATGGAAATGTTTGAGATGAGTCCGGAGATAAGAGAGATGATGATGGCTGATGTTCCCATAGACCAGATTCGTGATAAAGCCATTGAGCAAGGGATGGTAACCTTAAAGCAATATGGATTTGAAAAGGTTATTGATGGGATAACCACGATAGATGAGGTACTGGCTGTTTGTGTAGAAGAAAAATAGAAAGGTAATCTAACCAGGAGAAGACCTTCCGGAGGTCTTCCGATAGAGAGAGCTTATTAATATGCCGCGCTATCATTATGAAGTGATAGACCCCGATGGGATGCTTCATCGGGGGGATGTCGAAGAAGAGACCCAAGAGTCGCTGGCCGACAGTCTCCAGCAAAAAGGGTTGATTATAATCAGCATAACCCGCTATGGAGAAGTAGAAGCAGTCGCCAGCGGGCTTAAGGATTGGTTTGATAGGACCAATAAGCGGATGCTCAAAGGAAGTTCGGTAAAACTGTCGCTGATCCTCCAATTTACCAACCAATTATCCAGTATGGTGGGAGCCGGCCTCCATCTGCTGCGCGTGTTAACCAGCTTATCCGAGGATACCAAAAACAAGACCTTCCAATATGTCCTCCAGGAGGTAAAGAGAGACATTGAAGGCGGGGAGGCCTTTTCCGAAGCGCTCGCCAAGCACCCCAAGATCTTCAGTGAAATTTATGTAAATCTGGTAAGAGCCGCCGAGGCAACCGGCGAAATGGATACCATCCTCACTCAGCTTGCTAAATATTTAGATAAGACTTTGGGTTTGCGTCGCAAAGTAAAAAGCGCTCTTACTTATCCTGCGGCAGTGTTGGTTATAGCTATGATAGCGATTATGATATTGATCGTCAAAATTGTTCCCACTTTTGAGAGGACATTTACGAAACTGGGGGCGGAATTGCCTCTCCCCACCCAGATACTTATTGCCATAAGTAACGTACTGCGAAATTACTTCATAATCGCGGCGGCTGGTTTAGCCGGGGTCTTGTTTATCTTGTGGCGATTTTTCCGAACTGAACGCGGAAGTTATGTCTGGGATGCCATGATGATAAAAATGCCCCTATTTGGGCCGTTAATTTTTAAGACGGTGCTGGCCCGTTTCTTGAGCACCTTGGCGCTCCTGATGCAGAGCGGGGTATCCCTGCTGGAGGCATTCCAATTGGCCGGCAAAGCTTGCGGCAATAAGGTAATTCAAAAAGCGGCTTATACTTGTATGGATGATATCCGTGAAGGCAGACCTATCTTTGAAGCGATGGAGAAAGTAAAAATTTTCCCGGATATTGTTTTACGGATGGTCTCCAGCGGAGAAGAAGCCGGAACTCTCCCCGACATGCTGAGTAAGGTGACGGTTTATTTCGAAGAACAAGTAGAGGCCTCGGTAGAGTCATTATCCTCCCTAATCGAACCGATACTGATCCTGTTTTTAGGTACTATCATCGGCGCTATCATTGTTTCGGTGTTCCTGCCCATCTTCAGGCTGGGTGAGGCGGTCAAGAAAGGGATGAGATAGGGACTTAGAGATTGCAAAACCTGAGATGTATCATTATTTAAGAACCGCTCTGCCGGCAATATAACAATGAAGGGCAGCATGGACCCCCAAGATTTAACTATAGAGCAATTAGTAACCCGCATGGTAGAAGAACGCGCCTCCGATATCCATCTGAGCGCCGGCAGCCCGCCTCTCTATAGAATAGATGGAAAATTATTGCACTTTAAAGAGCATCCCAAAATTACCTCCGGAAAATGTAAAGAGCTTATCTATAGCGTGTTAAGTAAAAAGTTGAGTGCACGACTGGAAACTAATTTAGAGATAGATTTTTCTTTCGGGGTAGAGAAAGTAGGCCGCATACGAGCTAATGCCTACATGCAGCGAGGCACTGTAGGGATGGCCTTACGGCTTATTCCGGTAAAAATACCCTCTTTTAAAGAGTTGGGATTGCCCCAGGTGTTGAGGGTATTATGTGAGAAACACCGGGGGTTGGTATTAGTCACCGGTCCGACCGGTTATGGCAAATCCACTACTTTGGCCGCCATGGTCAATTACATCAATAAAAAATTTGCCAAGCACATCGTCACCATTGAAGATCCTATAGAATATTTACATAACAATGATAAGTCTATGATAACTCAGCGTGAAATTAATGTAGATACCCTCTCTTTCCATAACTCTCTCCGGTCAGTGTTACGGCAGGACCCGGATGTGGTACTTATCGGCGAAATGCGGGATGTGGAAACCATTTCAGCCGCTTTGACTATTGCCGAAACAGGACACCTTACTTTAGCCACCTTACATACCAGTTCCTGTGTAGAATCCATCAGCCGGATTGTCGATGCCTTTGGCACGGATAAACACGCCTCAACAAGAGCCCAGTTGGCAGTGGTGTTAGAGGGGGTGCTCTCCCAGCAGTTGATGCCTCTAGCCAATGGTCCCGGCCGAGTGCTGGCGATGGAGATCATGCTTCCAACCGGAGCCATTCGAAACTTAATTCGGGAAGGGAAAACACACCAAATATACAGCCTCATGCAAACAAGTCAATCCAGCACAATTATGCAAACCATGAACCGATCTATGCTGGACTTATATCGGCAAGGTGAGATCCGCTATGAGGAAATGATGTTCCGGACACCGGAACGGGTGGAATTATTGGAAATGTTAAAAACCATGAAGCGGACGGCACCCGTCAGAAAGCAGGGGTTCTTTGCCAAAAAATAATGGAAGAGATAATAATGTTATAGACTATAACCCGGATTATTCATAACTTCACGGTAAACATTGATAATGTTATTTAACGACCGCCAATGCCCTGATGTTTCGACCTGTCCCCAGGTCGAAACCACTAAAGGGGCATGTTTCCCTTGACACTTTCGGCTTGTCTCAAGCCGAAAGATCAAAAATACAGATGGTTACAAAATGACGGTCAAAAAACAAAATGGCTCATACAAATTACCGAAAACTCCCGCTGTGAAAGCGACCAGCTCCGAGCGTGTTATAAGTCCCGAATTATTCGGGTAAAGAGGAGTTCATGTCTAAATACTTAAGAGAGAGAAACAATGGGGAACAGCGCTGGGCCGCTATTTCCACCGCCCTCATAGGAATAGCTTTCATCATTGCCGGTTTATACATTGACATTGCATATCTGGAATTCCTTCCGGTTCATCCAAAAATCGTTATTTATTTTCTGGTGATTTTGGGTTCGAGCTGTCTGGTAACCAGCCTTACTTTCGGAATGATCCTCAAAGAATCCAAAGCCAACCTAAAAGAAGCCTTAGAAAACAGTATTGATGAAATTCAGGGCGTCCAGGTAGATTTTTTAAAGCGCGCCTTCTCGGTGACCGGTCAATCGT
>QIEW01000427.1 GCA_003230535.1 bacterium | reverse complement strand
CAAAATGGTGTTATGCCTAAGGTAGGTCGTAATGATCCCTGCCCTTGCGGCAGCGGCAAAAAGTATAAGGCGTGCTGTCTCCATAAAGAGGGGACATTGCAGGGTTTTGTCCAAAATAAGTTCCGGGGCTGGCAGGCAGATTACTTCCAACTGGGGTTGATATTAGTTATTATTGCAGTTACAACCCTGGCTTACTGGAATTCGTTTACCGTTCCGTTTGTCTTTGACGACGGCTCCAATATTATTCATAATACGGGAATACATCTCAGGAATTTCACCCCTGAATCTGTCGCAACCCTCAAGGATACCGTCACCAAGCAAGGCCGGGCTATAACTCTCATAAGTTTTGCCTTAAATTACTACTTTGGGGCGTTAAATACATTTGGATACCACCTTTTCAACCTTATTCTCCATATCCTGGTCAGCATCTTAATCTTTTATTTTGTCCGCCTGACTTTAAACCTGCCTGGATTTTCGTCACAATATGGGAAATGGGCCAAGGAGACCGCCGCCGGTTGCGCGCTAATATTTGCGGTCCACCCGGTTAATACTCAGGCGGTAACTTACATTGTTCAGCGTTATACCGGCATGGCGGCAGGCTTTGCTCTCTGCTCCCTTATCTTTTACGCCAAAGCGCGCCTGCGTACCGGCTCTGGTCGGGCCGGCTATTTCATGTTATCTATCATATGCTTCCTCCTGGCCTTCAACAGCAAGCAAAACATGGTAGTTCTCCCTATTCTGGTGGGTATTTATGAGTTTTATGCTTTCCAAAAGCAAGATGTAGGCTGGCTCAAGAGACACTGGATGTTTATAGCGCTCGCCATCATTCTGCCGTTTTTAGCGGCGCTGATATACACCAAATTCGATCTGCTGGGGTGGTTTGTCAAAGAGTATGCCAGGCGAGAGTTTACTATGGGCCAGCGGCTGCTCACTGAAATGCGGGTGTTAGTCTACTACCTGACCCTTCTAGTTCTACCGCTTCCCTCCAGGCTTAACCTGGACTATACCGGTTTTCCACTATCCTATTCCTTAATATCTCCTCAGGCTACCCTTTATGCCATGCTGTTTTTGGCAGGACTATTAGTGTTGGCGGTAGTACTTTACCGCCGGCAGCCGCTGATATCCTTTTGCATCCTGTGGTATTTTGTTAATTTAATGGTTGAGTCCTCTATCGTGGCCTTGGATTTGATCTATGACCACCGGCTCTATTTCCCAATAATAGGTTTACTTATACCGGTAGTTTTCGGCGGAGTGAAGCTTATTAACCGGTCTTTCACTAAAGGGGCCAAGGCGGTGGAAACAGTGGTTCTGGGAGTTTTAGTAGTACTGGCCGGGTTCGGAGTTCACCAGAGGAACGAGACTTGGCAAAGCGTAATCAGCATCCTCGAAGATGTAGTGAAAAAGGCTCCTAATAATTCCCGGCAGCATGTTAACCTGGGGGTGGCCTATTCTGATATAGGGGAGATCGATAAAGCCATCGTGCTTTATAAAAAAGGCATCGAGATCAAAGATGATTATGCCGAGACTTATAATAATCTGGGAAATGCGTACAACCGGAAGGGAATGTATAAAAAAGCCATCGTGGAATATCAGAAGGCCATAAAACTAAAGCATGATTACAAGGAAGCCCATAATAACTTGGGGAGCGCCTATAGCAACCTAAGACAGTATGATAAGGCAATAGCAGAGCATAAAAAGGCCCTGAAGATTAACCCTAACTGCGAGAAAAGCCACAATAACCTAGGGGTGGCTTACAGCTTTAAGCGCGAGTATGACAAAGCTGTCCGGGAGTACAAAAGGGCGCTGGAGATTGCCCCCAGTTTTACCCGATCCCGGGTCAACCTGGCGTTAGCGTATTCCTATAAACGGATGTATGCTTTGGCAATCGCCGAATTTAAAAAGGTGTTAAAAAGAGAACCTAACAAAATATCCGTCCTTTATAATTTAGGTAATGTCTATAGCGATGCAGGCCAGTATGAACAGGCAGCAGCAATTTTCAGCCGAATAGTCCAGGCAAAACCGGATTATGCCGAGGCGAGAAATAACCTGGGACTTGCTTATAAATCTATGGGGCAGTATGATAAGGCGGAGATAGAGTTCAAGAAAGCTTTAGGACTACAATCCAACCGGCCAGAGCTATATTTTAATCTGGGGCTGATTTATCGGGATTCCGGCAGAGGAAAACAGGCGGAGGAAGCCTTTAAAAAGGCGTTAGCCAAACAGCCTAACTTAACTATGGCTCGCCTTCATCTTGGCCGGCTATATGAGTCCCAAGGACGTCAAGGCGAGGCTTACCGGGAATATCAACGCGCCGTGAAATACAACCCTAACAACGCTCAGGCTTATCGGGCTTTAGGAATCATTAATTTAAACACCTTCGGCAATCCTCGGAAAGCGCGTAAATATCTTATCAAAAGCCTCAATTTAAATCCTAATCAACCGGATGCAGAAGGATTGCGCCAGATTCTGCGGCGCATCGAACAGCAGACCCTATAGCAGCAGATAACCGAAAGATAACAGAACTGGTTTACGCTAACTTATTTACTGAAAATGGAGCCTAAAGTCATTTTAAAGAAGTTAGCCATAGTATATGTTGGGGCAGTGGCCCCAACACTACCCGTATAGGGTAGGCCAGGGCCACCGCCCTGGCACTTTTGCAAGTACCTCAATGGCATTTTCTTTATTTGCCGGTCAGACGTTTTTTTATTATAAAATTTAGAGCGTCCCCTTTTAATAACTTAAGACTAATCTCCCCTAAACGCAATAAATCCAAGGGCTGGCTTACCACTGTCACCTTACCCGATTTTATGGCTTGAATGACCGCCTTTATATTTTTCTCAGCCTCGACCAATGAATAGGTAGCTCCCAATTGGGATATGATATGAGTATCAGACATTCCCACTAACGGCAGGTTATATTCCAGCGACTTTTCAATCGCCTTTTTGTTAAAATTTATTTGTTTAGAATAAAAATGGCAAAATTCAAGCCCATCAAAGACCGCTCGGTTACGGTCAAAATATCCCAGGAGAGAAGTGGATGCAGGATAAAAAGGGTGGGGCGCCAGGCAAAGATTATTATCATCCTTGTATTTTTTTATGTCGTCAAAGGTGTTTATATGTTGATTGGAAAAATCAAAGTTATACAACAACACATGTTTTTTGTTAATAGTAGCCTCTATCCCGGGAATTAACACTATTCCCCGTTCAGCGGCATAATCCGCCAAGTATTTATCATAGGTAACTACATCATGATCGGTTATCGAGATGACATCAAATCCCTGTTGGGAAGCGACATCAATTATCAGTTCAACGGGATTCCCGCTTGAATTGTATTTCACTCCCTCAAGGCTGTGAATATGTAAATCAACCTTTAACTTCGTTTTCATTTTCACCATAATCTTTTATGCACTAGCGCTACTTACATGGAATCGTAGTATAATAACACTGAAAGTTGCTAGATACAATATTATTGTCCCCGGCTAGGATATGAGCGCTTTTAGGCAAACTGTCATTTCTGCGCACGCGGTAATCCGGACTATTCAAGTAAATAATATTTAAGTTATAAATCAACAGATTACAATCTACTGTTTGATCTTATGGATGGAAAGAGAGCAAAACCGTTGAAAGTGGCCTTCGTCAGCTTAGGCTGCGCTAAAAATCAGGTCGATACCGAGGTTATGGCTGGGCTGATAAGTAAAGCCGGTCATCATATTGTCATGGATGGGAGTGATGCCCAGACTGTGATTATTAACACCTGTAGTTTTATTCAGCAAGCCACACAGGAATCGATAAACACATTATTGGAATATGCCCAACTCAAGGAGCAGGGAAAGCTGGAAAAGATCATCGTTTGTGGATGCTTAGCTAAAAGATACGCCCCGGAACTACGGCGTGAAATCCCGGAGATTGACGCATTCCTTGAACCTCAGGAATTGGAAAGAATAGTGCACATCTTGGGAGATGCTAAGAAAAACCGGTCGCCGGTTAATATTGCACTTCCGCCTCGCCTCTATACTACTCCCGCTTCGTATGCCTATCTGAAAATTGCAGACGGCTGTAATAACCGTTGCAGCTACTGTATCATTCCCCAAGTGCGCGGCCCTTATCGCAGCCGCAGTTCGCCTTCGCTAATCCTGGAGGCTAAACGGCTTGTTAACCATGGTTTCCATGAAATTATTCTTATTGCCCAAGATACGACAGGATTTGGACAAGATACTGGGGAGCGATTGGAAGATTTGTTGCTTAACATATTGGAATTGGACAATTTAGGCTGGCTTAGACTGCTATATACTTACCCGGCTAAGATTTCCGACGAACTTCTGCAAATTTTGTCCCGGCATGAAAAGGCGTGCCCTTATTTAGATCTCCCGCTTCAACATATTAATGACCCTATTTTAGCTCGTATGCGGCGGAAAGGTAACAAAAGAGAGATTTATAACCTCATAGAGCGAATAAAATCAGCCGGAATTGCCATACGCACCACTTTCATGGTGGGTTTTCCGGGGGAAACTGAGGAACAATTCCAGGAACTACTGGATTTTGTCGGGGAAGTTGAGTTTGATCATCTGGGCAGCTTCACTTATTCCGCCGAGGAAGATACTAGGGCGGCCTTATTGGACGATCAAGTTCCTGAGGAGGAAAAACAGCGCCGGCAGGAAGCCCTAATGCTGCTTCAGCAGGAGATTTCCTGTCGTAACTTACTGACCATGAGGGGGTCTATTCAACAAGTGTTGGTGGATGAGCCTGCGGATGACGATGGCTTTGCCTTTCAGGGACATACTTGCCGGCAGGCCCCGGAGGTCGACGGAGTAGTATATTTAAACAATAAATTCCTGGAAGCCGGGCAATTAGTTACTGCGAAAGTAATAAATACTTCTGAATATGATCTGGAAGCGGAACTAGTTGAATAATATGTGTATTCCCTCTTTCGCGGGAATGACACTAAATGATTATTCCTAACGTTTCCAGGCTTAAGTGAACCGTATCGGGGTTACATGGCAAAAAGCGGCATATCTTTCCATGGGAAAATAGTGTTAAAGAGCCATCAATTAAATAGCATTAGCTGACACCATATGCCATTCTTAGGTTTCTATAAGAAGCTGAAATACGACCAGCTAGTTAAGTTATGCGGTGCGGGAAGTTCAAGCATCCGGTGGGTATCCTTTTTTCCGAACCGGCGAAACTGACTGAGCACAAAATTTTTATTGATGTGATTTAATCCTGGTTTTTGCATTTCGGGCATCTGTTTTTATGACAACCGGAACAATACCGCTTCCCGCAACGGGAACATTCCTTGAAACAAGAAGAGCAGATTATATGAAGCTTTTCGTCGCAGACATAATATGCTCCCCTGGGATAAAAACATGACTCGCACGGCAGAGGATCGATCTTTCTGGTAAGGGGATTATAGGTCAAGGGAAATTTCCTGCTTGAAAGCCGTCTTTTCAGGTCAATCCAGAAAACAACCGAAGCCGCTTCTATTTGTACAATACTTAGCGGTTCTATCTGGATATTCAAGGAGTATTTGGCAATCAAATCCTGAATTTTCCATTTCTGTTCGGCGGCGATGGCCGCCAGTTTTTTTTGTAGTCTGTCAGCTTCTTTAACAGTTCCGTTTTTATCATTTCTTGGTTTTTTACCCTCGGTAATCTCTTCAGCCTTTCTACTCTCAAGGCGAGCCTTTTTTTCGATTGCCTTCCTGGTTTCCTCTTTCAGGGTTTCGTAGTATTCGTATCCCTTTCTGATGTCCAGGTTAAGCCTTCTCTCTAAGCTCTTGACGAAATCAGCCAGTTTTCCCCCGGTTATGACGGCGGCGGCGGAACAGGCGGATTGAAAGGCGGGAAGCGGTTCTTTATTTCCCGATACTTCCGGTTTTATTTCAGGCGCCGCTAGTTTTTCCCAAATTTCATTTCGATCATTTCTTGGAATGAGAGTGGTAGCGCGGTTCATTTCATTCATAAGAAAGGACAACATCCCCTCGCGCCTCTCATCGGAGAGAGCTGTATATTTGAAATAAAAAAGCAGGTAGCGGATCCTCCTTTTTTCGGCCTTATTTAAGCGGAAAACCGCGTTGGAGAAGGCGGTTCTTTCTTTGATTCTTTTTGATATTTTTTGAATATTCGGTTCATAGGAACTACAAACGGCTGTCGATAGCTTGCCCTTTCGGAGGAAGAGCCTCTCTATTAAATTTAACAATTCGGAATCATATGAGGCCCTAATTGCTCCTTCGCAGGATCCGGAAGGGGAGAAATCAAGATTTCCATACTCCGGCAGGCCGATTGTTTGGGAGAGGGCCTCGGGGAGGAGGAACTCCATTCGGTTTTCCCCTGTTTTCTCCAGCGCCGCCCCATGATAGGTAAAAATATCGGATATTACTTCAGGTAAATTGCGCATAATTAAGATAATAGATCAACGAGTTCTTCAATAGTTAATCCAGCCTGGCGCATAATAGACCTCAAAGTCCCTTTGGCAATTTCTTTATGATTAGGTACGGTTAATCTTCGATAAGGGGGATTTTCATTTCTAAGAATAATATGGCTTCCAGTTTGATGGTCTACAGAATACCCGATTTCCTTTAATGCACTACAGAGTTCTTTTCCTGAAACTACGGGCAATCTGGTCAAATGGCCACCTCCACGATTTCCTCCTCTATTGCCGGGGGGACAGGCTCATTATGTTTCTTTAAACTCTCGATATATCCCCTAATAGCATCCCGAATATTTTCCAAGGCTTCCTTTCGGGTTTTTCCCTGAGAAATACATCCAGGCAAAGATGGGCATTCGGCTACGAATACCCCATCCTCGTCTTGTTCAATTAATACCCTATAATACATGGCTTGTTACTCCTTTGTCTTGAAGTCAAAGCTAAGTTGGGTAAGGCTTAACCTAACCTACAACCACTAGCTGGTTTCGGGAGCTCATATATATTAAATAAATCCTGCTAAAATAGCATTTTCCCCGATATAAACATTGTTTTCAATATTAATAGGAGAAGTAACATCAATTTTGCCATTTTCTCCAACTGCCGTATCAAATATTTTCTTTTCACCTGAAAATCTCACTTTCATAAGCGTTAGTGTTTACGCAACCAAGGAGCAGGCGGGGAGGGCAAGCCCGTCCGTCAAAAATGCGTAAACATGCTATGTTTCATGCAACTTCCAGTTCAGCAACCTTATGGACACAAGGAATCGTTCCGCTGGTTAGTTCTTGATATAAATCCTTCAAATTTTCCTTAAGTTCGTCTAAAGTTTCGCCTTGGGTCATATAATCCGGGTACTCTTCCAAATATCCAAGCCACATATTCATATCTTGCCAGTAAACAAATTTTGTGATTTCCATAATTGGTCTCTCCTCTCCTCTCCTCTCCTCTTTTCTTTGATTATATCATTAAAAATGACATCCTGAATAATCAATATTGACTTATGTTTCATAATCTTCGCCGAATATCTCCGCATCCAGGGCTTTGGCGTTAAAATATTCCTTTTTCGCCTGGATCAATTCCTGACCGAGCTTTTCAAATCCATCCTCGACTTCTTTGTCCGATGAGCTCTCAAGCCAAATGTCCAGGATGATATCCTCGAAATCGCTCTCCGTGGAGATTTGACCGAGAATCGGTTCGATCTCGCCTATCACCATTTCGAACATGTTTATCTTGTTATCCAGAATATCCACGATATAATCTTCTATAGTCCCTCTTACCGACAGATTAAAGATAAAGACATCCCGGGTCTGGCCGATCCGGTGCAATCTGCCGATCCGCTGCTCTATTTTCATGGGGTTCCAGGGAAGATCGAAGTTGACAATGGTTCGGCAGAACTGGAGGTTTCTTCCCTCCCCGCCCGATTCGGTTGACAACAAAACGGGCGCTTCATTCTTGAAATCGGCAATCGACCGGTTCTTTTCGCTGGTGGACATCTTGCCGCTGAAGGTAGTATAGTTTATTTTTTCCCTATCAAGCAGGTCGGTCAGATAATCCAAGCTCTTCAGATACTGGGTGAACACAATCTTTTTTTCCCGGGGACGCTTTTTAAGGATATCTACCAGAGCTCTCCCTTTGGAGATATCATGAAGGTTTTTCACCAAATCGGCGATCTTTTCTCTCTCATCATCTTTGGGCATCTTTTGCAGGCTTTTCAACAAAGCAAAGGGGCTGCTGCCCGCCTCTCTCAGCAGAAGGTTAACCTGATGTTTCCTGAAATTTCGCTTTCTCAGATAATCGCCGAGCAATTGATAAATCATCCGTTCAACCTCTGGAGGCTCCAACTTTATAGTGGTGGCGAAACGGTTGGGAAGCTTTAAATCAATTACGCTTCTGGTATTCCTGATCATTACATCCCTTAATAAACCTTTGAGCTTTTCCCGATTGACCGGAACCCTGAGATTCCCCTTTTTTACGTATTCCTGCTTGAAAACTTTTTCCGTTTTGAACTGTCCCGGTTTCAGCAGGGTAATCAGATTGTAAAGTTCGATCAGGTTATTCTGCACCGGGGTGGCGGTAAGCAGGAAAATGAATTTCTTCTTTATTTGATTGACCAATTTCCAGGCCAGGGTAGTTCGGTTTCTCAAGCGGTGCGCTTCATCGACCACCACAATGTCATAAAACCTTTCCGTTACCGGCGACCAGTGATTTTTGCTCTTGGCGGTATTGAGGGAGGCGATGATAAATTTCTGCTTCCAGAATTGTTCCGGGTCATTCCTGAATTCCGGATCGTCGGTGGTGAGAAAGTCGATACCGAATTTTACCTGCATCTCTTCTTTCCATTGTGAGACCAAGGGGGGCGGGGTGAGCACCAGGATGCTTCCGGCCATTCCCCGCATCAGATATTCCTTTATAAGCATCCCGGCTTCAATAGTTTTTCCCAGGCCGACTTCATCGCAGAGCAGAACTCTGCCGTGGAAATATTTGAGAGTTTTTTTTACTGTTTCTATCTGGTACCAATATCTGTTTATCCCGCCGATGGCGTTTAGGCATAAAAGCTCGTCGAACATCCCTTGAATGGTAAGGCGGGTATAATCTATCCATAACCGGACTTCCTTTAATTCGGATACAGGCAGCGATTGGAATTCGGCTAAAGCTTCATGCGTTGGCAGAGATAATTTTATCGGTATCCGGTAAGTGGCGGTCGGCAGTTTCTTTGGGGACGGCTCGGTCTTGGGCTCTGATTTAACTTTGGGGGTTGCGGCGGATTGAGAACAGGCGGCGCTATTCGAATCCTTCCGGCGGCTACTTTTTTGGGTATCCCTGTTAGATTTGGCGGCGGATTTTTCTTTTTCCCTTAAAAGTATTATCTGCTTATTTTTGATGAACTCTTGAGCTGATTGAAGGGCTCTCTCCGCTCTAAATCTATCTGCATATTCACGTTTCGCTAACGCCTTGGCCTTCTTCAGATACTTTTTAGCCTTGGGGATATCGTCAAGTGTAGCTTCCACTTGACTCAGCATTAAGTAATCTCCCCAAAACGAACGGAGCTTAGTTAGTTTTACCAGCCAATATTCCGCCTTTTCCGGTCTGCCCCATTCCTGACAACAAAGATTGATAATATCCTCGAGAAGTTCTTTGTTCCGGGGTAATTCATGAAGCAGACCCTCAAGACATTCATATGCTCTTCCATGTTTACGGCTTTTGAGCAATTGCTGATATTGCTTATATTCGTCCTCGTATTTTTCATCAAGTATTCGGTTGTTCATTTATATTCAAATAGATTCGAAAAGGAACGTAATTTCAGGATAAACATATTACAGCTAAATGACCTCTCTGGTGGCCGCTATAAGATTTTACTATAACCTGAACATTTCTTTCAAGCTTTAATAATACCAAATTGCATTCAAACCAATATGGGTGGGTGGACCCGGTTTTGATCTTTCGGCTTGTCTCAAGCCGAAAGTGTCAAGGGCAGCGGCGCCCTGCTTTAGTTTCGGCCTGAGACAGGCCGAAACATCGTAACTTCTCAAAAAGTTGAGGTATAAGCCGATTGGCGCATTAAGATTGGGAGTTGTGGCAGCAGATTTCTCCCTGCAACTCGGTCAT
>QIEW01000247.1 GCA_003230535.1 bacterium | reverse complement strand
CCGGCATAGTCCTGGTGATTGAAGCCCAGGCGTTGACTTACTTCATTGATTACGGAGCCGCCGGTATAATTTATGGTATAAGGGGCTCCGTAACCTTCACGCGGCATACCGCCCACCACTTCTCCGGCGCCGTCGGCGCTGGCTACCCACCAGGTATCTACCTCCCAATATCCTTCTTCAGGGATAGTAGCGGTCCAGGTGGCGCTGGCAGACCCGTCAACTACCTCATCGTTATATAAGTAATCAGTCCTATAGTTACAGTTCCAACTGGGGCTGCAACTGCCCGAAGTGCTGGCTGGATGCCAGGTGCCTGTAGAGCCAAAACTAGTAACTTCAGTATTATCTATAGTAATGGTCCAGTTGTATTGGGGAATAAAAGCATCGCCTTCCGTTTCATCCGCGCCGATGTCGAAGCCAGAGCTTTTAACAGGGTCACGCGGATCCCGGTCATAGTCGGTATATAAATTTGTTATGAACGCAACTTCCGGCGTGCCTTCATCTTTGCAGTGAGAACTGCTATAGATATGGAAATCGCCTGAAGCGGCGTTTTTGAACTGTGGATCGTCATTAAAATTGTTATTGGCATCTTTGCCAGGATAAGCAGGATAACTGCTGCTGGAGATATCGGAATAGCTGATAGTGGGATTAAAGGTTCCAGGCACAGTACTTCCCATAAAATCTTTGGTGTTGTTCCAGAGAATTGTGTTGACTATATCCGGTTGGTTAAAAGGAGAATTATTTCCAGAGTGGTAGAGCCCATATCGGTTGGCGACGATAGTGTTATTATAGAGATAGGCTCCATCTGGGGCGGCAAGTTTATTCATTTTAATTCCATAATTTACATTAGAGAAAATAAAGTTGTTTTGGATAACAGGAGTTTTACTGCCATAATCTATATTTAGGCCTATTCCAGCTTCTTTGTTACGATAGATATTGTTACCGTCGATCTTTACATCAGAATAATCCTGCACTCCTACCCCATAGGGATCAGGAACAGTACTCCAGGTGCCCAGCGTTTTATCCCATCCATTACCATAAATGTCATTACCCCGTATTGTAACCTCTACTTGTCTAGACTCGGATTTCCCCCGCATGGATATCCCATCTTCATAATTACTATAGATTATGTTGTTGCTGGCCCATAGTATTTCGCCATATTCGACCCTGATACCCGACTCGGAATTTCGATCGCCGTTTAAAGCGATAATATTATTGTTTACACTTACATAGGTTTTCTCGTCCTTAGCTGCAATGCCATAATCCTTATTATTGCGGATAATATTATTATTAATTTGGACACCGTCGGCATAATAGTATAAGCACCCACTCCCAGGGCAGTTATCACTTTCCCCGCGCTGAACAGAAATTCCATGTCCCAGGATGTAATCCTCAGTCCGAGAGAGTATAGGCTGGTCGGCAGGAACACTGAGACCGTTAGAAAATATTCTATTACCTTGTACAATTGGAACAGCTCCAGAAATCAGCAGGCCGCTATAATTGTTATCATGAATAGCATTATTCTCAACCAATGAATTTCGACCGGATGAAACCGACTCCTTTTTTATAGCTATTCCCATGCCATTATTGTACATTATTGTAGATATTATTATTTGTGATCTTGAAGTTACCCTTAACATCTTTCAGCAGAATTGCAGCGCCGACATATCGAGCTTCATACTCGATACTACCGCTTGGGGCGCCAGACGTGCCACACGGCGGGTTATGGCAAATATTACTATAGAACAAATTCCCTTCTATGGTGAGATACTCATCGGGATCTAAAATCCGTATGCCGATCAGATTATGATGGAACCTGTTATTCCTGACAGTGACATATCTGCCAATCGTAGGAAAGTTTGCTTGCACCACAGCAGCAGCGTTATAAAATTCGCTGCCTTCCAGATGAATGCCATATTGCTGAAGAAATGTAAGATGCCCAAAATCATGAATTTTATTTCCGTTAGAGATCGTAAGATTGCCTAACCTTCCCATACCAGCGAAGTTGTTGAAACTGTAAATCTCATTGTAGCCGTCAACCACCATGGTAGTCTCAGTTACTCTACCGCCACAATACGGTCCACCGGCAAATATCCCGCAGAAATCATAGATCTTGTTCCTATTGAAAATAGAAATATGCACATACTGTGAAAGGTTGGGGAACATCTTTCCTCCAGAGTGGATCTTGTTCCTGCCAATAAAGTGCCACTTACTTCCACCGCCTGCCCCAAACGGGGAAAAACCAATGCCATTACTAAAGATATCATTATCGTTTTCCACCCATACTTGACTACCGTGGCTGACAAGTATGGCCTGCTGGAAATTATTATAGATCCGATTATTATTTATTATCCGGACCTTGGCGAGAGCGCCTCTTCCTCCATATTTCGCTCCTGCCCCACCTGCTTTTATACCGACCGTATAATTGCTTCCGATCAGATTTTCATTTTGTATAATTGCTTCCGCCTCTCCTCTAAAGGCTAACCCGGCTACGCCTCCTGAAGCCCAGATGTGATTTCTCTCCAGCGCAGCCCGGGCCTTATCTCTTAGCTTTACCCCCCCGGCGGCGCTGTTGTAAATCTCATTTTTATAAATATAAGGGAAAGCATAGGCGCCTTTTATAGCTATGGCCCCGCTGCCTCTTAGGATTTTATATCCTTCACCCGCCAAGGGAAGGGTTTCATAATCTGCCGCCAGCGTAATCACATTGGTATCCCCGTCATAGTTATCTATGGTGTTTTGTTCCGGCCAGGCTGACCAGTCGGAACATTGTCCGGGCGCCTCATTGCAGGCAAAAGTCATCAGATTATAGGCCCCGTCCTCAGAGGAGGCGCTACTCTCTAATTGAACCTGATTGCCTGACAGCTTAATCTGGTAACTATCATTTGCCTCAGGCAGGATATCATACATACCAGTTGCGGCGGCGGCGGTAACCACGCGCTCCACTTCATTGTAATCTTCAATGATACTCACTTTAGGGCTGCCTATTCCCGTGTCAAACACCAGCGTCATAAACTGATAATAATTGCCGATAGAAGATGCCCCGCTGTTTAGTCTTACCTGGTCTCCGGAAAGTTCTATTCGGTAGAGGGCCCCTGTAGGAGGTGGCAGAGAATAAACCTCGCCTACCTCGGCCACTTGTGTGGCTGTATCATAGGAGATTATTCTATTTCTAAGAGGACTGACACTGACTATTGTTTGATCAAAGATCAGCGTCATCCATCTGTAGTCTGAGGTGGCCCCGCTATCGAGTTTGACTTTATTGTTCGGCAATCCGGTTTGGTCGCCTAAATTATCTTCCCTTACAAGTCTGGTCTGGACGCCTAATGTGCTGTTCGCCCATACTACTGTTTGGGCGGGGATGACGCCGCTTCTCTCTTCCACCGCCCCGGTATTAGTAATTTGATTTTCTATGATACTGGGCCAATTAGGTATCTTCGGATCCTCTCCGCTAACATCTATCCCGCCGGTTTTATTATAGGTAATCAAGTTGAACTGGATGGTAGGGGTGATCGGATCGGTGGCCGGGTCGGTTGGTTCTTCCACCTCGCCTTTTATGATTACGCCCCGGCTGTTGTTACGGATGTTATTGGGATGACCGGAGCTGCCGATGGTGGGGGAACAGTTCCAGATACTTATTCCGGATTGAAGATTGGTGTAAATATCATTATCTTCGATTGTAATCGAAGTCCCGGCTACACGCAAGCCTATCCCATCGTCGTTGTTATAGATATCATTATCCCGAATGGTAACGTTAGCCCCGTTCCGCACACCTATTCCGAAGTCGCCGTTATCCCGAAGTTTATTGTTATATATCCCTGCATTAATAACATTTGCTCCCCAAATCCCTATTCCATTACCAATAACATCCGGATTGGGATCCCGGCCATTATTATAGATTTCATTGTATTTAATAATCGGGGAAATATCTACGCCATCCGCTGCAAAAATTCCAATACCATGCCGGCCATTGTTGTAAATTTGGTTGGGGATCGTCGCGCTTCCGTCAATGGTAATGGAACAATCCCTGATCTCCAGCCCGTCGTTGGCATTACTGAATATCCGGTTACTCTCAATCACTGAGTTGACATCAGCGGCATATAACCCCACACCGGAGTGACCTCCCTGTCCTTCCGGCTGCGCTGCGGTTCCATTTAAGTAGATATCGTTATTTTTGAGATTGAGCATTGCCTGGTCTCTGGCCCCTACTCCAAATCCTAAATTGCCCCACAGCTGATTATTTTCTGCGGTAACGGAGGCGCCCGAGCCATATACTCCTATTCCGTGACCTCCCAGAGTGATCTCCGGATCCGGATCAAGATCGGCGTCTTTACCATTAAAATATATTAACTGGGACTTAATAATGACCGATGAAGTAGCGCCATCCGCTGCGATAACTCCTATTCCATGCCGGCCATTGCTGAATATGTTATTAGCGGTATCGATGGTGAGGGTGGAATTTCTTATTCCCACCCCATCATTGGCATTATTGTAGATCCGATTACTCTGGATGACTATTCCGCTGGCAACCGCATATACTCCTATGCCGGAACATCCGCCAGAGCCGATCCCCTTTACCTCTCTTCCATTGGAGTAGATATCGTTATTGGTTATAGTAGCCTGGGCTCCATTTCTTATACCCACGCCAAATTCCCGGTTTCCACGGATCTTATTGTTGTCTATCACAAGAGAAGCAGTAGCGCCGGAACCGTAAACTCCAATTCCGTTGCCTCTTCTCTGTTCCGGCACGCTGGGATCAAGATCAATCGTAGCATCCAGACCATTATTATAAATCCAATTATATTTAATAGTCGGTGTAGTAAAGGAGTTGGCGATGATGCCAATCCCGTGTCTCCCGTTATTATAAATATAGTTGGAATAGGTCCACGAATCACCGCCGATTTTAATCTCAGGGTCGCCGCCTCTCAGCTCTATTCCATCGTTCTTATTGTTATAGATACGGTTGTTAACAAGGGTGACCTCCTTACCGGCTCCATATAAACCGACCCCCGAATCGCCGCCGGAATCATACCCATGCGCCGACATTCCGTTATTGAAAATTTCATTGTATCTCAAAGTAGCCTGAGCGCCGCTCGTCAAACCTACCCCAAACTCATAATTACTCCAGATCTGGTTATGCTCTATGACAGCGAAAGACGAAGCGCCCCAGACGCCTATTCCATCACCTTTTCTAGAAGCGCCGCCTTGGCTAATACTGAAAAGTTTACCGTTTTCATAAATTTTCTGGTGACTTATGGTAGGAGAGGAATACAGCAGGCCAATCCCGTGCCGGCCATTGTGGTGGATTACATTAGGACGTCCGGAGGCCCCGCCTATACTCACCAAAGTGCTGGCGCTAATAAGATAGTTATCTCCAGAACTAGGGCGCTTGCCCAGGTCAAAAGGTGGTGAGACTACTGCGCGTCGGTCGCTTCCAAGGTAATCGTTGATGGTGACCAGCTTTGGAAATCCGGTACCGTTAATTAACACCAGGGACATCCCGTTATAAAAATCATTTTCTTCAGAAGCGCTGCTATTCAGCCTGACATCGCTTAGAGATAATCCGCCCTGGTTACCGAAAGAGCTCTCCATTATTATCCCGTTGACCTCTATTCCATCACTGGCGTTGCTGGTAATTTCATTATTTTCTATGGTTACCGCTCCGAGAGATCGGACGCCAATCCCGGAGTTGCCGCCGACTCCCATTTCCCATTTCAACGGCATCTCCCCGTTATTAAATATCCGGTTATAACTGATAGCGGCTTCCGCCAGATCCCTAATTCCTATCCCGTAATTTCCATTATTCCAGATCTTATTATTAATAATAGTAGGTTTAGCCTCATCGCGCACCGCAATTCCGATTTCACCATTATTATAGATCCGGTTCCCGGTTAAATAGCCGGCGGCGTTCTCAAGATTACCTATTCCAAAGAGAACATTACTAAATAAATCATTATCTTCTACATGAACTTCTGTGCTGCCCCGTAACCCTATCGCATTGGCATTACTTTTTGTAATGGTATTCCGCCTGATGCGGGCTGTGGAGGTATCCCGGTTACCGATGCCCATATAGCCGCTCCCTGGAACCCAGGCCTCGGTAATCATATATAGATCCCCTTCACTGGGAGGCACGGTATAGGCCGGAGACACAGTACAAACCTTCTCTGGAGTACCAATATAAGTATCTATTGATACCGTCTGGGGATAGCCTATCCCACTCAGTAATATAAGCTGTTTGCCATTATATTCACCATCTGTATCAGATGCGTCATGACCCAATCTGACCTGATCGGCGGGCAGCCCGGTTTGATCGCCCAAATTACTTTTTATTATTATTTCTTTTAACCCGCTGGAACCAATAAAATTATCCTCAATATAAGCCGTAGAGGTATCCCGGTTGCCGATGCTGTTGAGTGAATTAGCCCAAAATCGATTCTCCGAAATTAATGTCCTGGCCATACCCGTATTGACTACGCCGAACCGGCTGTTGTGGTGAATGTTATTCATGGTAATAACAGAGTATGAAGTGCTGGCTCCGCCAATACGAATAGCATCCAGACATCGGGTTATCTCATTATTAATCACCATGGCTGAGAAGCCGCTCAAATAAATCCCCGTATTCAACTGAGCAACACCATCGAACGTAAATCCCTCTAAGACGGAACCGTCCGCCGCAATCAGAATATTTACGCCGGTCCCCCGAATGGTAGTGCAATCGCGGCCGGCGCCCCGCAGGCTCACTCCTTCTTTGAGCATAATGGTGTTTCCCCCAATATCGTAAGCGCCACAAGGAAAGTAGAGGTAATCCCCCGGTTGAGCCATGTCGATTTGGAACTGTAGCCATTGGGACAATTTATCACTGTTACTACAATCTATTGATGAAATAGAACAATCTACAGTAATTTCTGTTCCGCCGAAGCCGGGATAAGGCCAGGCAAAGTAAGCGGTGGCTCCCAGGTTAAAGTTGTCATAAGTTACATCAGTACCGATGGCGCCGGGAGCCCATACCCCTATTCCTCCGGCGCTATAGGTTGAATCCTGGGCGGCGATCACTTGCTGATAGGTGTAGATCCCGCTGTTACTCTGGGAGAGGTAGACCACATACTGGCCGCCTGTCCCAACTATTTTTACCCGGTAAAGTTTACCCTTTTCGATGTTGTAACTTGAAGAACCGATGCGCTGATCAGTGATACTGGTTAGACAATCGTCCTTATTGCAGCTTAGCCGCCAGAGTTCGATATCAGGTTCACTTGCATGATCCCTTATGTAAAGAGCATAGGCCCCTTCCCCTACATTTACCCATTCCACATTCGGATTCGGATCCTTTTGTTTGTGGAAGATCAGGCGCGCTTCAGAACCGCCGGATTCAATCCGCACATCCTGTGTACAAATAAAACCGGGCGGGGTGGTGACGTCTGTCGCCAACAGCTCGGTATCGGTGGCGGTTGGGATCAATTCAAAGTCCCCGGGGAAGGCTCCTTCTTTCGTATTCCATCCGGCCCAGTCAGACTCCCAACGACTTATCCAGTTCTTTACTGCGAAGCTATCAAACTCAACTGTAAAGTCAACGCCATCCGGCTGCCAGATGCCTATCTGCCCCCGGGAATAGTCCGAAGCCCCAGGATAGGTGATGCTGGCGCCGTTAACATCCAGGGTAAGCTCAGAGTCTATGGCGGTAATTTTTAGGGTATAATCATCCGTCGGAGAAGGGGTGAACGATTGCGAGACAATGGGATGATCCACTACATCAAGCCGGTAAAAACCAAAGCGGGAAGAAGCCGTATTTATAAATGCCGCATAACCGGAATCGCCGATGTCGCTCCCTTCTGTTTTCCTAAGCAGTACATAGGCGGCCTCGGCGGCCACACCATCTTCTATATGCACCTTAGTTTCCAATATAAAGTTGGAAGCCGTAAAATTATGGGCCAGCAGCTCCCCATCGTTCCCGGAGGCCGCCAGCTTGCCTCCCGCCTTTGACCAGTTAGCGGAACCAAGCCGGAGCCAATTGTCAAGCTGACCATCAACATCAAAATTATCGCTAAAGCCGTCATAGTCGTCATAGAAGAACCCCTCATAGATAACGAGCCAGCCTCCATAAGGGTTTCGGGCGTCCGCATTAGCCACTACGCCAAAACTTTCATTACCGGCTTTATCCACACTTATCAACATGAACTTGTATTGGCCGGACGGTATGTCAACCAGATTGTAACTGGTGGCCGCGGGAGCAATATTATCCGCCCAGTCCACCCAGACGCTGCAAACCGGAGAAGGTTCCAACTCTGAAAAGCAAACCTGCAATTTATATCTATCGAGGTCACCATCAGGATTAAGCAGGGTACTGTCTGGACTGGGGTCCCAAGTCAACTCCACCGCATCCTCGCCAATTAGATCAGCCATGAAAAAGCTGGCATCCAGGGGCGGGATATTATCCGGTTCCGTGCAGAATTGACGGGTATCATTGATCAGGGCGCCGGTTTCATAATCCTGTGCCGATACCGTCCAGGTAACCGTCTCATCATTATTAAAATTCGCCGCCGGATTGTAGAAAAAGGTATAAGACTGTAAATCCGGTTGATTGTTGGTAACCAGGGGAACCGGGGTCAAGGTGGACGATATTCCGCTATCGCCCTGAACCGTAACGCTTATGGTAGAGGAATCTACACCTGTCCCATCATCTTTCAGTTCAAACTGAATATTAGTGTCTATCTGCTGGACGCAAATAGAACCGGATGGAATGGGATTATCCACATAGGGCGCTATGGCGTCGGATGTTACCGTGCTGAACTCCCACGAGTTTGAGAAACGGTTATCAAAGATATTTTCCAGAGCATCCTTAGCCTTCAGTCCCACCGCCACCGAGCCGGGCAATGGAACGGCGGGAGTGAACACCAGCTTATATTGACTGGCGTTAGACTCATCAGGTGATATGGTAAGAGTGGATGGAGTGGGTGTGCCGTTACAACCGGCGGCGGTACAATTTTCTCCGGTTCACGCTTAAGATTAAGGAATTCTGGAGTATGCCATCCCCGAGATCTTGAACATACATTACAATCTCCGTTTCATCGGAAGCCCAGGCGTCGCCCTCTGCCGGAGTGAGCCCCGCCAGGATGGGCATAGCGCTATCCGGTACCGGTACCGGTATGCCGCTGCTGTAGATAATGCGGTAAGGGTAGTCTGGGGACGGATAGTTAAATCCAGAGGGCAGCCCCAGGCAATTTCCGGCGCAGCCTCCATCGGCGGTAAAGGAATAGATTGGCGAGGCTGGATCTATTGCATAATCCTGCACCAGGGTATTTTCATGATTTGGATCCAGAAAATGATGCGCGGTGCCCAGGCCAAAGTATTCTCCATAGTAATGAGTATTTTCGCCCGGAAGCCGGCCGCCCAGCACATAACCGTCATTCGGACCATCGTCATCTTCCCCAATCTTTTCCCAGGCGTAAACCCAGTTTCCGTCCACCGCTCCAGGATATACCGAACCGCTATCTACTACTTCAACTCCCAAACGTCCTCGTCCTAAGATATTATTTTTTAAAGATTCGACCCGGGAGTTTCCCGCAATTCTAATCAAGGTGTTGCCATACGTTCCAAATTTATTATAGTAATCCCCGACGATAATATTATTCTCTATCTCAGTTACTGTACTGCCCGGGGAAGTCTTAACCATCAAAAAAGCATCGGCGATGCCTTCTGAACCGGAAGCCGCGTATAATTTTACCAATAAGACGTTGGATTCGGCTGAAAAAATAGTCGTAAATTCGGTCCATTCATTATCTGTGGTACAGGCAAAAGTGGTATAAATGTCGCTATGGACGGGATCGGCCAACTGGATGTAAGCCGCCGTACCGGAGAGCTTTTTCAGCCATCCAGTGAACCGGTATTCCTGATTCTGGGCCACGGGAACTTCCTGGTAGATATAATTGGCATACGGGTCTCCCGCCCCAAATTTCTGGGCGCGGTAACCATCATAAACATTATTCGGCTCGCTAGTGGTACAATCTGGGAGAGGCGCCGCTGGGGGAGGGGGATGTTTACATGTTTTCGAGGCTGTAATACTTCCCTTTGGTTCCCAATTAGGGGCTACTACCGTCTTTCCCGGGACGTACTCTGTATAACCTTCATCAAACACCCCAAAGCCGCCATTGGCAATATAATCCCTAACATCATCTATCCGGAGGGTATTGTAAAATGTGCCGCCCCAGTTATCGATCATTAAATTACCAACAATTTGTACGGTGGAGTCACGAACGCCGATAGCAACTCCTGAATTATTACTAATATTGTTGGAGGTAATAATTACATCCGAATCGTGGGTCACTCCAATACCGCCTCTACCCCCGGTTATTCCCCCCACCATCCATCTGCCAGGTATTCCGTTAGTAAAGATTTGGTTATCCTTAATTAAGGCATAGGAATGTTTTATGCCAATACCAACACCCCCGTTTCTCCCGGTAATTTTATTATCGTAAATACGGTTTCCTTTTATCAGTACCCGGTTGACCGGGCTTCCGGAATTATTGGCTACTATTCCTCGTTCATTTTTATAGATATAATTTCCTTCATCGCTTCCAGATCCACCGATCTTGATGTTAATATCAGGGTTGTTCCGAACTGTCATCAGCGCTACGCCAATAATGTTTTGCGATATCCAGTTCCCTTGAACTGTAGGAGCGGCGCCGTCTCTGGCTCCCACGCCCACCCAGCCGTTTTGATTAATAAAATTATGTTTTATGATGGGCTGTGCGCCGTTCATAGCGGCTACGGCGGCACAGTCTATGTTTTCAAACTCCCCATAGCCGCAAGGAACATAATTAGGGAAGTTGGGGGGAAGCGCAGCATATAAGTTGTTAAAATATATTACGTTTACGTTCTTACAAACTTCTGAAGTGATCATCTGAGGGGAGGTACAACCCTGAGGGAGACTGTCCGGCCCAATCAAGGGTTTGGAATTCCCTTTAGCCGCTATTCCCGCTAAGTTGTGATCGGAAATGTAGTTGCCGATTATAGTGGCCTGGGAATTCTCTTTAGTAATAATCCCGTACCGGCCGGGACTTTCCACCCCGGGATAACCCCAATTAAAGAGACCCCCAATGAAGTTATAATAAATTTTTGGCGTCCCGCTATCCTGACAAGCAATATTAGCATACCCGTTAGCCTGGATATCATTAGCATTAAGCAGCGACCCGTCCAGCTTCCCGATCTCGGGAGCGCCTTTATTTCTTATCCCGATACCAAACCTGGCATTCAGCCTAATCCGCTGTTTCATTTGCGAAAATATAGGGTCGTCTTCTACTCCTGCTACTCCGGTGGACCACAACCTGGGCGCGCAGTCGTCATTAACCGCCACGCCGTCGTAATTGTTGCGGATATCGCAGTCGATAATGTCCGGGGAGGCGCCACCGTAAAGAGCGATTGCATGTCCATGGTTATCGTCTCCGGCAGTTCCCTCCGGATTGTCTAAATCCAAAACTGAATGACCGGTTACCCCCACAGTATGACCGATGTTACGCACTACGCAATCAGTCATTCCATGGGTGGCCGGAGCTTCCGGCACTCCCCTCAATAATACCCCTACAATCAACTTGGAGTCACAATATACATCGTCAAAGACTCCTTCCGTAGCCGCATCTGAAGCATAGAATTTCATGGTCATCTTAACCGTTGGGGCGTAAGGATCAGGGGCGGGAGCTATAAATGTGTGGGTAAGTTTGGTATAAGTATCTTTGGTTGAGGGGATATAAGCCGAAGTGATTACCGAATCATCGGGATTTTGCCATTTGAGTTTTACATTTATTGAACCATTCCCGTCGGTGCGTTTTACCCAAGCCGAAAAGGTATAGCGTTGACCGACGTTAAGGTTGATGGAGGTATAGATCGCCTCATCCTCGGAAGTAGAACCGGAAAACCCTTGAGCGGAAGAGCCGGTAAGTACATCCCGAGGTCTATCGCCGGCCTGTTGTCCATAAACGGCCTCAAAAGGAGAGATGCTCCCGCTTTTAGTCCAGTCAGGCGCCAATCCACCACTGTACGGCCCCTCCATCCGGCTATTATCGAGAAGCTCGGCGCTGGTGAGGGTGAGGCGCTGTAAGTGGAGCGGCATATTGAAAAACTTGAGCTCGCCGCTTGCTAATTCCACCTTAAACGCTGAAGCTATTACCGCCGGAATTGCAATGCCGAAGGCTACTTTTCCCTTGGAGTTGTGCAGGATGACCTTTTCCCGGTCTAATCCAGGAGCCCCTTGGATAGTAAACGATAAGCTGCGTTCAGGAGTGGAATAGGGCACTACAAACGGGCCGTCATATTTCCCCTCTTGGGTAATGGTTATCATACTGTCATCGTTAGGAATTTCTGCTAGTATCGCCTGATTTATGGCGTCCTGCAAGTCAGTGTATTCATTGCCCGGTATTCCGTCATAGTCTCCACCATCCTTATTTACCTCATAATTTTGCAGCGCTTCTGCTGAGAACATGCCTACGGCGCTTATATTCAACAGGAAAGTTATTAATAAAACTACCTTAAAGCTAAAGCTGCGTTGCATCTTCCGTTAAATTCCCCCTTATTTATGATTAATACCAAGTTGCAATCAAACATATAGATATTCATATAGATGTTTCGGCCTGTCTCAGGCCGAAACCAAAACAGGGCGCCGCTACCCTTAGCACTTTCGGCTTGAGAACCAGCCGAAACATCAAAAATAGTTATGTGCTGTCGGGTTCTCAAACCCGACAGCCTGAATGGGTGGCAGGTTTCCTGAACCTGCCACCACTTAAAATTTATGATTTAATTTCCAAGCAGCTAACTATAGTAAATTTCCCCTTTACCCTTATAAGATATGCTGGTAGAACAAAATATTCTATTGCTATTATAGATTATAACAACATTTACCGCCAGAGGAAAGGTGTTTTTCAGATGACCTATTGAAATGCAAAGTAATATTGCAGGCGCTTGAT
>QIEW01000445.1 GCA_003230535.1 bacterium | reverse complement strand
CGGGGAATTGATAATTGTAGCTACTATAATAGTAGTGATGCTGCTTGATATTTTCATCCCTAAGGGAAATAAGTCCGTCTTAGCCTACATCAGCATTGTCGGATTGAGCTTGGCGGCCATCGCCTGCTGGCGGTCAACCAATGGACTTCAGACCGCTATTTTCAATGGAGCGTTGGTTATCGACATGTTTGGTCTGTACTTCAAGGAGCTGATATTTATCATTAGCGGACTTACCCTGTTCATCTCTATCGGCTATGTGCGGTTCCGGGGGATTAACCAGGGGGAATTCTATTCCCTAATCCTATTTGCCACCTTAGGGATGATGATTATGGTCAGCGGGGCCGATATGCTCAGCATTTACCTGGGATTAGAGCTGAATGCCATTGCCTGCTGTACTTTAGTCGGGTTTTTACGCGGCAGAGTTAAGTCGAACGAAGCGGCGTTAAAATATTTTGTGCTGAGCTTGTTCTCATCAGGAGTATTACTCTATGGAATCTCGCTGATTTATGGGGTGACCGGCGAGATAAATCTAGTCCGGATAGCCCATTTTTTGGCCGCCGAGGGGGGGCTTTCTCATCCGATGCTCCATTTGGGTTTGGTGTTGTTAGTGGGCGGGTTCGGTTTCAAGGTAGCTTACGTCCCCTTCCATATGTGGGTTCCCGATGTTTATGAAGGGGCGCCCATATCCGTAGCGGCTTTCTTGTCTTTGGGGCCTAAAGCGGCCGGACTGGCGGCTATACTGCGGATTATCATGATTGCGGTTTTATCCATAAAGTTGGAGTGGTCGGTGGTATTTTGGATTATCTCAGCAGTAACAATGACATTAGGGAATATAGTAGCCTTAAGCCAAACCAATCTTAAACGGTTGTTGGCTTATTCCGGTATTGCCCATGCGGGTTATATGATGATTGGTTTAGTGGCCGCCGCCTATTCTCCAGAACTGGGCATTTCCGGTATTGCTTTCTATTTACTATGCTACAGCTTTTTCAATATCGGTCCGTTTGGGATTATTATCCTGCTCTCCACCAAAGACAAGAGTTACGATCTCATTGAAGACTTTAATGGGTTAGGCGAGCGCTCCCCGATGACCGCCTTTGTTATGACCATCTTTTTACTTTCATTGGCCGGAATTCCACCCACCGGTGGATTTGTGGCCAAATTTCTTATTTTTGCCGCCGCAGTAAAGGCTAAACTTTACTGGCTGATGATTATCGGAATAATAAATTCAGCCATTGCGCTCTTCTATTATCTGCGGGTAATTGTGGCCATGTATGCCAATGAGCCCCAACCCGAGCTTTCGATCAACACCTCGCCGGCGCTGGTGTTCGCTCTGGCTACCATGGTTATCATGACCTTGATTACCGGTATTTACCCGTCATGGTTAATTGATTTTGCCCGAACATCTATTACCAGCATTCTCTAATGAGGAGATGTTAACTTGTTGCTTTTATTAGTAATCATTCCGGCTTTATGTGCGCTGCTGGTTGCCGTCAGCGGAGATAAGCACGAGAGCTGGCGCAACTTTTTTTGTTTATTGCCTTGTGCAGCCAATTTTGTCATTGTAATTTTGATCGGTCAAATGGTGTTTGGCGGACAGGAATTGGTGACAACCTTAGTCTGGGCGTCTCCGTTTGCTATCGAGTTTGCGGCGAATTATTTTGCCGTTTATATGGGGCTGCTGATTAATTTTTTGTGGCTTCTGACGATGATTTATTCTTTTGGCTATATGGTCCATGAACATGCAAAGACCCGCTATTACACCGCCCTGATGTTGGCATTAGCTTCCACTATGGGGATAATATTTTCCTCCAACCTGGTAACCTTTTTTATTTTCTTCGAGGGGTTAACTTTTTCGGTCTATCCCTTAGTTATTCATGAAGAGACCGAAGAGGCTTATCAGTCGGGTAATAAATACAGCGTCTATCTGATCTGCGGGGGGACGATGGTCCTCTTTGGCACTATCGCGGTGTACGCATTGACAGGAGGAACCCGCTTTGTCCCGGGGGGTATTCCGGCCTTGAAGGAATGCAGCGAAAACATTTTGCTCCTATTATTTATCATGTTTACCGCCGGTTTTGGATTTAAGGCGGCCTTGTTGGGGCTTCATTCCTGGCTGCCGGACGCCATGATTGCCCCTACGCCGGTCAGCGCCGTATTACATGCAGTGGCCGTGGTAAATGTCGGCCTCTATGGCTTCTATAAGATAATTTACACTATATTCGGAGTGGAACTGTATCAGCAGATGGGATTTGGTACTTATCTGGCGATTGCCGCCTCCGCTACCATAATAGTAGCGGCCGTGGTCGCCCTCCGTCAAAATGAGATTAAACGGATGTTGGCCTTCTCCACAGTAAATCAGCTTAGCTATGTGTTGCTGGGAATAACCTCTTTTCAGTTCATAGGCATGTTGGGAGCCATGCTGCACATCGTTTTCCATTCCTTTATGAAGATTACCCTGTTCTATGCGGCCGGGACAATCATAACCCAGAGCGGCAATAAGTATATCGGCAATATGGCGGGGCTGGCCAAGAAGATGCCGATGACTATGTTGGCTTTCACCGTAGCCTCTATTGGTATTATCGGCCTGCCGCCGGTAGCCGGCTGGGTAAGCAAGTGGTATATAATGCAAGGATTTCTGCAAAATCTCAGTACAGCTCACATAATTTTCGCTCTTGTTTTCATCTTAAGCAGCATCATAGAATTAGGTTACTTTACCCCCCCGATTTATCTGGCCTATTTTGGGGATAAGGAAGGGCATGTTAAGCCGGCCAAATTTGGGACCGAGGCTCCCTGGACTATGCTTGTACCGATGCTGATTACGGCTTTTGTTGCTTTGATATTTGGCGTGTGGGGATCTATCCCGCATATGTTAGCTAAACCAGCGCTGCTGGAGCTCTTAGGAACTGTTGTCAAATAGAAAATTATCCTTAATTTTAAAATGAGTGGATATTTCTAATAACCCGGATTATTCATAAATTCAAGGTAAACATTAATGATGTTATTTGAATACAAGTGCTTATATAACGGTCAAAAAACAAAATGGCTCATACAAATTACCGAAAACTTCCGCTGTGGAAGCGACCAACGGGAGCGTGTTTATGATCCCGAATTATTCGGGAGGGAAGCTAAATTATAATATTTGCCAACAGTCCTTGAGGGAAGGAGGATGATGATGAGCGTGCCAGGATTTACTGAGAGCTACCTACCATTATTCGCATCCATTCTGCCTTTGTTTGCCGTGCCGGTATTACGGCTGATTAAGGAAGAGAATGCCAATCGGTTTGCCGCGGCCGTAGCGGTGGTAGATTTCTTATTAGTATTGGCTATGTACCCCGCAATAAGCGGCGGCGCAAAGTATTTATTAATCTTGGATACCGGTTTGCAGCTAAAGGTTTCCTTTATGGCGGATGCCCTGAGTATCATCACCGGGCTGATCGCCGTGGCGGTCTGGATGCTGACCAGTATTTATGCCGTAGAATACATGTCCCATGAACATTCACTCCGACGCTATAACGTTTTTTCTCTGCTATCCCTGTCGGGCATGTTAGGTGTGGTGTTCACCGGCAATCTATTCACCTTGTACATATTTTTTGAGATGCTTAGTGTGGCCTCTTATGTAATGGTGATCCATGAAGAGACCCAAGAGGCCCTGCAAGCCGGTTTTATCTATTTATTTATGGGCGTAGCCGGTGGTTTGATCCTGTTATTCTCGATTATCTCCACCTATAGTATTACCGGTGGGGGAGAACTATATAAGATAGGCGGGAAGTTAGCCGGCCATCCCATGTTACCTTACATTTTCTGGGGCTTTATTTTCGGCTTCGGGGTGAAGGCCGGATTGTTTCCGGTGCATGTCTGGCTGCCCAGCGCCCATCCGGTAGCCCCCGCCCCCGCCAGCGCCCTGCTGTCGGGGATCATGATTAAGGCCGGCGCTTACGGCATTCTCCGCACTGTCTATACCATTGTCGGCAAGGAAGCCCTCTCCAGCCACCATCTGATTACGACGGCCCTGCTGACCCTGGCCATAATAAACATTGTCTTAGGCTCGGCGGTAGCCATCAAGCAGACCGAGATCAAAAAAATGCTGGCCTACTCCAGTATCTCCCAGATTGGCTACGTCATTTTGGGGATAGCTCTCCTTACGCCTAAAAGTATCATGGGCGGCGTGGTGCATATCTTCAACCATGCCATTATCAAGGGCACTCTGTTTCTTTGCGCCGGAGCTTTTATCCACCAATTGGGGGTACGCCAACTGAAGGATCTAAAGGGTATCGGCAAGCGTATGCCTGTTACCATGTTCTGTTTCACCTTGGCGGGGCTCTCTATGATAGGCTTCCCCCCGTTCAATGGCTTTATCAGTAAGTGGTTTTTAGCCCTGGGGGCCCTGGAAGTCTCCAAGGTGGGTTCTTATGGTGCGGGAGTGGGGATTTTAGGCTTATGTGTTCTGTTACTAAGCAGCTTTATGAACCTGGTTTATTATGCGCCGATTATTTATGGCGGCTGGTTTGGTGAACAGACGGAGCCTGGGGCGGCCCATGAACATGCCGTGGAAACATTGGAAAATCCGCTGGAAAATGCGGATCCCAACTGGTGGATGAAGGGGCCGTTACTGATCTTGGGGTTTGCCACCCTGTTCTTTGGCATCTTCTTCCAACTACCCCTCGGCCTGGCTGAGCAGGTAAGTAAGTACTTCTTTTAATAACAAATTATTTGCCGTATTAAGCGAATGGTAAGTAGACTATGAAAACATCTTGGCGAACATCGGTGTCCTCTGCGGTTAATTTTATCATCATAATTACTCTGGTCTTCGGGGCAAGTCTGGCCTTGGGGGGACTTACCTCCCAGGGGACATCTCAGGCGTGGGCCAGCCAGGATGCACATAACTCCGCCTCATCAGGTCAGGGGAAGGAACACGGTGAAGCTCAAGGGGAAGGAAATGGCGGACATGGTGAGCATCCTGCGGCTCCCTTCTCTTATTATATACATTGGCTGGTAATATTAATTATTCTTGGGGCGGTATTAAAATTTCAGATAAGCCAACGTAAACAAAAAGGAGCGGACGCTTATGGGGCGGCACACGACGAGGGCGGTCATGGGGATGCTCATGGCGACGCTCATGGCCATCACGGGCCTGCTCCCGTGTTTATCCCTATGCTGGTAATTTGTCTGGTAGCCCTTATGTTTTTAATGGAGAATTTTTCCGCCGTAGCGCATTTTCACGAGCCAATCGGCATTGGGCTCATAAAATTTGTGACAAAGATGACTGCCGGAGCCTTAGTTATGCTCTATGGCCTCAGTTTCCGGCATTGATAAGGATATTTAGGAATCAGGAGACAGAATTCAGTAATATTTGCTAAAATATTTTTTATGCTGGTTGCTGTTTTTATATTTTTATTATCCCAATCTTGTCACCCGGATTATTCATAAATCCACGGCGAACATTGATGATGTAATTTGAATACAGTTACTTACATAATAACGGTCAAAAACAAAATGGCTCATACAAATCACCGAAAACTCCCGCTATGGAAGCGACCAACGGGAGCGTGTTATAAGTCCCGAATTATTCGGGGTCAAAGCTAAACCGTTTATCAAAATTGGAGATGGCCGATGTCGGGAAATAAGAAATTGTTACTTCATACCTTAATCGAAAAAGAAGGGGAGATATATTCAGCCATTTGTTTGGAATTGAATGTAGCTTCTCAGGGCAGGAGTATTCAGGAGGCTACGGCAAATCTGAGAGAGGCGGTAGAGCTTTATCTGGAGGATGTGTATGAAGCCGGGGACGAGGAAAAATTTATTCCCCGCCCGGCGCCGATGGAAGAATGGCTGAAATATTTTCAGGTGGAGGCGAAACGATTGGGGAGCCAAATAAAAGGAACTTCCCTTGCCGACAAAATAGAATTTGATGAGATGGTATATGCCTAAGGCAAACTGGTCGAGCAAGGAGATAGAGAATTTTCTAAAAAGTAAAGGATTTGAGCTTACAAGACAAAAAGGAAGTCATAAACAGTTTGTAGGGTATGTTGGAGGTGTTAAAAGGAGAGTCACTGTGATAGCCAATCAGAAGTATTTTACCCCCAAGACTATGAAAAGCATGATTGAGCAATCAGGTTTAAATAATGAGGACTGGATAAAGTAAAACTCTATATATCCTGTTCTGTGCTGTCAGGTCCTCAGACCTGACAGGCAGGTATGTGGTGTCGGATTTGGGAATCTGACAGCACAAGGAGGATGGGTTATGAAAATTAGAGTAGTGTTGGAAGCTGCCGAGGAGGGGGGGTATACCGTATATGCCCCTTCACTGCCAGGCTGCATCAGTGAAGGCGATACGGAGGAGGAAGCCCTGGTCAATATTAAAGAAGCTATTGAGCTTTACCTGGAGCCGGTGGAGGATGAGCTTTACCTAACTGAACAACCTCTGATCAGAAAAGGACGGCGGCTGGTGCATTGAAAGTTACTGTGCCTGCTCATAAACCAATAAAGAAAAGTACGCAAAAGAGGATAATTAAGGAAGCCAAATTAACGCTGGAAGAATTTAAGGATTATGTTAGCTAACAAATACAATAAGGCAGCTTTACCCATTTCAGCCAGAGACACCGACAATGTCTGAGCAGAGGTATTATGAAAGACAAAAAGAGGCCGGTTGAGCCAATTCCCAACGAATTTGCCAGTTGTGAGGAAGCCGCCGAGTTCTGGGATACTCACGATACAACGGACTACCCGGAGGCGTTTCAAACTATGGATGTGGAGGCTGAACTCCGAAAAAGACATTACGAGGTTGAGATAGATGAAGATGTGGTTAATGTGCTAAAGGAACGGGCACAGAAACTTGGTATTCCTCTCAGCCATCTGGTGACTGATATTCTACGGAGACAAATCTCCCAAGCTGCTTAATTTTAAAATAATAGTTTTCTTACTCTCGCTGATGATTGCCCTCCCAGCCTGGGGAGCGAGGGGGGAGTGATGAGAACAATTAGCATAAAAGCCAATATCCCTGAAAATCATAAACTTATGGTAGATATTCCCGAGGATTTACCAATAGGACCGGCAGATGTAGTGGTTGTTATTGTGCCGGAAATTGGAGCGGTTGAAAAAAGGGGGGAAACCGCCGGTGATATACTCAAATCCCCTCTTTTGGGAATGTGGAAGGATCGTAAGGATATTACCGACAGCCTGGAATTTGCCCGAAAGCTCAGAGAACATTCGGAGACAAGAAAAGAGGTGTAAACTATATGGGAGCAGCTCTTAAAAAACAGTTAGCTGAGATGACTGAAGATGAGCTTAAATATCTCCTTAGGAGAGACTATTTAAGAAGACTCACTCGCTACCGGATGACAGATGATTTCTACAAAAAAAAGTATCATATGGATTTTGAGAGTTTTGAGCAGGCAAATATGGTGGATAGACAGAATTATACCTTTGAGGTAGAGTCTGATGCCCAGGAATGGGAGCTTGCCATTGATGGGATAAAGACAATTGAAAAGAAGCTGAAGGAACTTTC
>QIEW01000349.1 GCA_003230535.1 bacterium | reverse complement strand
CAGTATGTGCCCTACAAAAAATATGACCGCTTTGAGCCGGAGAATGTGGATTCATTTATTTTCTACAACACTCTTCTCGGCTATGGAGTAACCGACTATTTTAGTACCTATGTCATTCTCCCTTATTCAGTAAAGAAACAGGACGACTTGGGAACCTCCAAAGGTTTCGGCGATGTGGAGCTTCTGTTTCAGCTTGGATTCAAGTACGGAGATCGCCAGGGAATCAAGGACTGGTACCTGTTCGACAAAGATGATTCCACCGGCGCAGATCATACGATGAATGACTTAAAATGCGCCATCCTGGCGGGCTTCACCATTCCCAACGGTATCACCGCCAACAAAGATGATAACGGGGAGACTTTTGAGTTGGGGATGCAGCCCGGTTTCGGGGCGCCTGCCTTTTCCCTCACCGGCGTGGTCTCCAAGATGGTTTTCCCTCATTTTACCTTGGCGGCGGATACTGTATACCGCACCTTCACACAGACCAACGAGGACAAGCCCGGCAACGAATGGAGGGCTAATGTAGCCGGTGTGTACGATATTTATGAGAAAAAAGGCGCCTGGCTTTCCCGGGTTGACTTAATCGGCGAGGCCAACTACCTGCACCTGACCAAGGACCAGGGTGGAGACAGGGAGGAAGACCCGGCTACCGGCGGCGATATCCTTTATCTTTCGCCGGGGTTCCGCCTTACCTTTGCCGACAGATTAAGCGTGGGCACGGCGATACAGTTTCCCACCTGGAAGAACTTAAACGGGGAACACGAACAACAAGGAGCCGAAGGGCGTTCAGGCTCTCCACCACCATATCTTATTCGTTCTAGGAGGAGCTGCAAGATGTCATCAAAAATACTTATCAGCCTGCTACTTTTGAGCGCTCTGGCGGCATCGCCCGCCGGAGCGCACGAGGGGCATATTCATCCGCCCAGCATTGGACGCACCACCCATCCCTACCTGCAAGCTTGCATTGCTTCTTATCTGGGTATCCACAAGGCTCTGGCTGAAGGCCGCTTCGACAAGGGGGTAGGACAGGCGGCCCGGGAGTTGGCCAAACAAGCTCAGGCTGCGGCGGAACAGGAAAGCGAGGCCACCGGTCGGGTCATGCTGGAAGGGATGGTCGCCGGCGCACAAGCTATCGCGTCCGCTAATAATTTGGAAGCAGCCCGGCAAGGGTTCGGGCAGGTCAACAAGGCAATGTTGCCATTTTTTGTAATCTGGACCGGTCATCTTACAGAACACGATCTCAGTCTCTTTTACTGTGCCGATAAAGAAGCTCTAAAGAAGAGAGATAAAATTGATTTCAGTCTCGGTTGGATGCAAAAGGGAAAAGCCCCCCAAGACCCATATGGCAACCCTTGTCCCAATTTACAAGTTGAACGAGGGGAGGATTAGTAAATGAAACGTCTACGTTATTGTATACCGGCATTAATGATTACTCTCATATGGGTTGGAACTGCATCGGCTCACTACAACCTTTTATTCCTGGATCGCTCGCCTATCCAGTATAAACTCAGAGAGACAGTACAGCTTACCTACGCCCGCGGTCATCTCTATAAGCGGGAATGGGGAAAGGCCCCCAAACCGGACTGGGTGAAGGCGGTGACCTTTGACGGTATGAGTATCGATCTTACCAACAAAATGAAGGCTGACGGGCCGCTCTACCGCCTCTCCTGGAAGGTAAAACGCCCCGGGGATACCTGGCTGGTGGCCCATCTCCCTTTGCAGTGGTCTGAACATGATGCAGCCTGGGTGGAGAGCAGTGTGCGCACTATGGTGCACGTAGGCTTTTCCCGCGGCTGGCAGGAACCTCTTGGGATGACGAAGGTGGAGCTGCTGCCTCTTACACGGCCATACGGCCTTCTGCCGGGGGATGTAATGCGTGTGCAGGTGTTGGATTTGGGCAAAGGGTTAGGTGGAACGATGGTATATGCCGAGCATTATTATGAAAAACCACCTCAGGCGGCAATGCCATCAGATGCAATTCTTACCCGTGCCGCACGCACTGATTTAAATGGAATTGCCGCGATAACTTTACCCACCCCAGGTTGGTGGGTCATCATGACGGTGGTGGAAAAAGGCCAGCGGGAAGCCGACGGCAAAAAAGGGTTGGTAAAACTAGACGATGCACTGTGGGTATATGTAGAGAAGTAAAATGGAGCGTTTTGGGGCAAGTTCTCCTCCAGGGTTATTGGGAGGGATCGGTCACATCTGAGGAATAACCAGCGGAGCCGAAACCGTTACGCCTCTCACCTTTATCCTATGGTAATAGCAGAACCGCATCCGTTGCGGCTATGCTATAAGCAACCCCCACGCAGTGGGTTTCAAATTAAAGGATGAATTATGAGGGATGAAATTATGAATTTTGTTTTTCATCCCTCATCCTTCCACACCAATGCTTTAGCAGGTTTATTGTTTTTTCAATGTATCAAGGATAGCGGCGGGAGTCAAAATTTTTATCCCTTGATATTCCTTTAGTTTCAAAAGATGCTTATCGCCGGAAACAATATGTTGAACATTGCCCTCAACCGCACATTCCAGTATCCGGTTATCAGAATCATCTTCCAGGATTTTAGAGATAACCAGTCCGGGAAAAACCAAGGTGGCAAACTCCCTTATCTCATCAATAACCAGGGATATTTGCCAACTCTGCCAGTCAAACTTTTTCCTCAACACATCCCCTGTTTCCGCTAAAATTGCTTCTGAGACGAAAACCTCTATTACGCCTTCCCTGGATAATTTTCTGACATCTTCCGCCCGGCCTCCAAACAGAATAGCGGAAATATAAACATTGGTATCCAATACCACCGTTATCATGTCTGGGATTTTTCACGCCGGTATTGGTGAATAATTTTCTCCACATCTTGTTCATCCCTAATACCCAACTTCCGGGCGGTTTCCTCTCCCCAGCTTCTTATTCTGCGCCGCCTTTGCTCTGAGGCCAGGTATTGGCTCAGGGATTCCCTGAGGAGTTGGCTTTTGGATACTCCTTTCCGCCTGGCCAGGTCTTCGATTTGGGCATAGGTATCCGCTGGTAGGGACATGTTGACGATTTTGGTTTGTCTGGACATAACGGTAAACCTCTGGCTGATTATGGTAAAGAAAAATGCTTACTCATACGGTATGGGAAGAGAGGCAGGTTTTGTCAACAGGCCACCTGCGGTGGAGCATTACTAGCGGAGCCGAAACCGTTACGTCCTCAGCAATAATCCATCGCTTTAGCAGGAACCGTATCCGCCTGCGGCTCTGTAAATACCACCACGTGAGTGTGACGGCTGCATTATCAGAGAAGGTTTTTGAACTTCTCGTCTGTCAGGCCGGCATCTTTTATAATCGCCTTCAGGGTATATGGATTAAGCCGCTTATGACGGGGGATGACTATATGACGAAGGCCGTCGGACATGCCTATGTGTTTCCCCTGTTTCTTTATCGTAAACCCCGCCTTTTCCAGCGCCTTGACCGCCCGGTCTGAGGAAATATCCGTAAAGAGCATCTAAGCGGCTACCTCAACCTCATAAACTTGTGCCTCGGCGATCATTTCCAGATAGGTGGCAATAGCATCCTTAATGTTTTCCAGGGCTCCTTCCAGGGTCTCTCCCTGGCTGTGACATCCGGGCAAAACAGGGCAATGGACATCATATCCGTAAGGGCTTTTGTTTACAACCACATGGTATTTCATATACTCGCTCCCCCATACAGTGGGTTTCAATACCTTAAAGGCAGGGGTTAGGGACTAGGGGCTAGAGTTTAGCTATCAAACCCCTGAGCTACTAACCCCTAGTCCCTGCCTTTATCATACCTTAACAGGTCGATGTCCTACCGATACAGTTATAACTTCAATGAGTTACCCACCACCATAACGGTAAGCTTAATATAGTTAATAGCACTTTTTATCAGACAAGTCAAGTCAAGTACTTTTTCACCTCCCCGTCAAAATGTTCGCAAATATATTTTCTGACTTTTTACGAGTTCATCTTGTCTGGTTAATATAAAATCAGTTATAGATTTGATTAGTATCTCCAACCGTAACTTATTGATTATCTGAAAGTTACGGCCGCAACTGTGACCTGGCAACAGTAAAACCTCACCCTGCCCATAGCTATAAAATATTAAGGCTGGACGATTAAAGTAATGGAGTGCTATAATTGAGTGGATTTATAGTTGTTTTGTGGTTAGCAAAGTGATTGTATAAGAGATGCAAAAAGAAATTGTTATCAATGTCACCGAGGCGGAAACCAGAGTATCTCTTCTGGAAAATGGGATCTTAGCGGAATTTTATATTGAACAGAAAACAAGGAGAAACTGCACCGGGAATATTTACAAGGGGAAAGTAAATAAGGTCTTGCCGGGAATGCAGGCTGCTTTTGTGGATATTGGGTTGAGCAAGGATGCTTTCCTATATGTGACGGATTTTTTCGATCATCTTGAGGAATATGAACAAAAACTGGCTGATGAAGAGACGCCTATATTTGACTTGCCGATAGATGAGCCATACTTGGCTGCCAAGCGTTCCCGGCCTCGAAAGCGAGGCGATAAGTCAAATAATACCTCCATTGAGAGCCTCCTCACGGAGGGACAGGAGGTGATGGTCCAAGTAGCCAAGGAACCGATAGGGACTAAAGGCGCTCGCCTTACCTCCCATATATCCCTGCCCGGCCGCTACTTGGTGTATATGCCTACCGTAGAGCATATAGGGGTCTCCAGGCGGATTGCCGCAGCCGGTGAGCGTCAGCGGTTAAAGGATTTGCTAAAGCGGCTTCGCCCCCCGGATTGTGGCGGTTTTATTGTTCGGACAGCCGCCGAAGGACAGGGGGCCAAACAAATCGAAGCCGACATACAGTTTCTCCTAAACTTATGGAACAGTATCCAAAAGCGTAAGGAAAACACGACCGCCCCTACCATTCTCCATAGTGATCTGGATCTGATCTGCAAAATAATTCGGGATGTATTTACTGATAATGTAACGCGTTTGTTGGTTGACTCCGAGGAAGAGTATCAACGCTGTCTGGAATTTGTCGATGCCGCCCTCCCTAACCTTACCCATAAAATTAAACTATATCTGAAAGAAAAGCCTATCTTTGACTACTTCAATATCGAGGCGCAGCTTGAAAAAGCTCTGAAGCGCAAAGTTTGGTTAAAATCAGGGGGCTATATTATTATTGAAGAGACGGAAGCGCTGGTGGCAATCGATGTAAATACCGGCAAATATGTAGGCAAGAAAAATTTAGAGGAAACGGTGCTGAAGACTAACCTGGACGCCATTCGGGAGATTGTCCGCCAAGTGAGATTGCGGGATTTGGGCGGAATTATCGTCATTGATTTTATTGATATGGAGAAGGAGGATCATCGCCGGAAAGTAATAGAATCTTTTCAGGAACAACTAAAAGCTGACCGCACCCGGACCAATGTTCAGCAATTATCCGAGCTGGGGTTGGTGGAAATGACCAGGAAGAGAATCAGGCAAAGCTTAGGGCGGATTCTTACCAAAACCTGCCCATACTGCCACGGCGACGGCCGCATTAAATCAGAGCTTACGGTCTATCATGTGTTATTGCGGGAGCTGTCCCGGATGTCAGGCAGACTGATAGGGGATGAAGTGCTTATCAGGGTGCATCCTAACCTGGCGCGCCTCCTGCTTGAAAATAGGAGCCGGCGGCTCTCCCACATGGAAAAACTTTATCAGAAGAAATTCACCGTGCAAGCAGATGAAAATTTACATGAAATAGAGTTCAACCTGTCAGCTTTTTAATCAGTTTTATAACATTCATCCCGAATTATTCGGGTCATTAGTCTGCAATACATTAAATATCTGGGGATCTCAGCCAGCCATGAATAAAGAAATTCCAGAGGCAAGCAAAAAATTCTTAACTGTTCTGGTAGCCGGAGTTTTAGATGTAAACACTTACATATTAGGCTGTCCGGAGACTAAAGAGGCGGCGGTTATTGATCCTGGAGGCCGGGAGGAGGAGACCTTGGATGTGCTGGCTCGCCAGGAGATGAACCTCAAATACATTATCAATACCCATGGGCATCTCGATCATAGCATAGGAAATCATTTTCTTAAAGAGCGCACCGGGGCTGAAATTTTAATTCATGCAGAAGACGCCATATTATTAGTTATCCCGCAGGATCCTATGTTGTCATTGTTGTTGCAGGAGTATAATGTTGTCCCCGCAGATATTAAAGTGGAGGAGAATGATATAATTAAAGTAGGGCGGATAGAACTTAAAGTTATTCATACTCCCGGGCATACGCCGGGGGGGATGTGCCTGCTCTTCGATAAGGTAATCTTTACCGGCGATACCTTGTTTGCCGGGGGGATTGGTCGCACCGATCTTTTAGGAGGATCTTATGAGACCCTTATCAGGTCAATTGAGGAGAAGCTTATGGTCTTAGACAATGGCCTCAAGGTGCTTCCCGGACATGGGGCCGGCACCACCATAAATCGGGAACGCCGGGTTAATCCCTTCCTTTCCGAATGCCAACGGAAAATATGAATAAAGCCTTTTTAGTTCTCGCAGACGGCAGCATCTGGGAAGGCCGGTTCTTTGGCCATCATGGAGAGACCGGCGGCGAGGTGGTATTTAACACCGGCCTCACCGGTTATCAGGAAGTTCTTACCGACCCCTCTTATCAAGGCCAGATTGTTGTGATGACCTATCCCTTAATCGGGAATTATGGGATAAACTCTCAGGATTTTGAATCTCTAATTCCCCATGTCTCAGGGTTTGTCATCAAGGAGCTGAGCCGGATCACCAGTAACTGGCGTTCCAGTGGGAGCTTGGATGATTTCCTTAAAGAGCGCGGAATTGTCGGTATCCAGGGGCTGGACACTCGGGCGCTCACAAAGCGCATTCGCGAGGTCGGGGCGCAGCCGGGGATCATTACTCCCAAGATTTCTGATCTGGAGAAGCTAAGGAATAGAGCCAAAACTGTTCCCGGATTAGTGGGACGCGACCTGGTTCGGGAAGTCACCTGCGGTTCAACCTATCCCTGGAAGGATGGAAGGTGGAGCTGGCAGATGAATACTACCGGCGGCTCATCCGCTGCTTTTGTGTGTAAATCTTCCGACCAAAGTCGCTTTCGGGTGGCGGTATACGACTTCGGGCTAAAGCACAATATCTTACGAAATCTGGTAAGCGCCGGTTGTGAGGTAACGGTCTATCCAGCCGGTACCCCGGCCGAGGAGATTATGGCGCAGGACCCGGACGGGATATTTTTATCCAACGGCCCCGGCGACCCTGAAGGGGCGCCTTATGCAGTCGAAAACGTAAGGAAACTCATCGGCAGGAAACCTCTTTTCGGTATCTGCCTGGGACATCAGCTTATCGGCTTGGCGTTGGGGTATAAAAGCTTTAAGCTCAAATTCGGCCATCACGGCAGTAACCATCCGGTCCTTAATTTGAAGACCGGCAAAGTGGAGATTACCTCTCAAAACCATGGATTTGCCATTGAGATCCCATCCTCATCCGGGGGCAATGGCGGCGGTCCTGCCTCGGTAACCCATATCAACCTCAATGACCACACTCTGGAGGGGTTGGAGCACAAAGACCTGCCTGTCTTCTCGGTTCAGTATCATCCGGAGGCGTCTCCCGGCCCGCATGATTCAGGGTATCTGTTTCAAAAATTTGTCGATCTGATGGGCAAGCGCCGCCAATAAGTGAAGGGAGCGGAAGGGGCAGGCCGCTATTAGCTTACACTTCGATGGCCGGAGTGCAGCGGCGGGATGGTGAGGAAATGGAGCGGATAGGGATTGTAGCTAAGCCGGCGGAGCCTAAGTTAAGGAAACTTCTCCCGGAGCTGTGTGCCTGGATTAAGGAGCGGGGGTGTGACCCTTACGTAGATGAGGATCTGGCCCCTTATGTGACGGCTGACACGATCCATCTCCTGCCCAAACTCCGCATCCCGTCTTTAGTGGAGCTAATCTTGGTATTAGGCGGTGACGGCACACTGTTGTCGGCGGCCCGTCTTCCGGAGGCGCATAAGGTTCCCATATTGGGAGTAAACTTAGGCAGCTTAGGGTTCCTTACCGAGGTAAGCCTGCCGGACATCTACCCCACGCTGAGGCGGGTTTTGGATGAGCAGTTTTGCTTAGATAAGCGGATGATGCTCCGCACTTCGGTAAGCCGGAAGGGCAAAAAAATTGGCCGCTTCTGTAACCTGAATGAAATCGCCATCAACAAAGGGGCGTTAGGCCGGATTATCAGCCTGGAGATCCACATCAACGGGGCCTATGTCAATACGTTCCTGGCCGACGGCTTGATTATCTCGACCCCCACGGGCTCCAGCGCCTATAATCTATCGGCCGGCGGCCCGATTATCCACCCCTCTATGGAAGCCCTGGTGCTGACCCCTATTTGTCCTCATACCTTGACTAACCGTCCGATTGTTATTCCCGGTAACCTGAGAGTGTCCATCAAGTTAATCTCCGAGGATTCGGATGTTTACCTGACCTGTGACGGCCAGGAAGGGTTTTACTTGGAGTATCAGGATGCGGTGGTGGTCACCAAATCTGAGCATACCATCAAACTTATCCAGCCTTTTAATAAGGACTACTACTACGTGTTGCGCAGCAAGCTGAACTGGGGGGTACGATAGGCTGGCGGCCACTTTTTCTCACATCGCCGCCCGATGGATTACACCCCTATATTTTTAAAGCGGTTCCTGATAGAATATAAAAAATGGCAATTAACATAAATCGCTAATACGAACTTAGGGACTTAGAAATGTCAATTATACCATTTGTAGTCATTGCAAGCGACTGGAGGGAGCGAAGCAATCTCGAAGTTTGTGTCCGTGATAAGATTGCTTCGGCTACGCCTCGCAATGACAAAAAAATGCAAAACCTGAAATTGTATGTGGTATTTTAATATCTTCTAAGTCCCTTAGCGCATCCCGGTTTTGTTTAACAAAGTCACATTCACAAAAGTATATTGGAGAAAGCATGTTAAGGAATACTTATCTTACTCGGGAAGGATATGAAAGCTTACGCAAAGAGTTGGAATATCTGAAAAATATTCGCAGACGGGAGATATCCCAGCAGATAGCCGAGGCCCGGGCCCATGGCGACTTGAGTGAAAACGCCGAATATGACGCCGCCAAGGAGGCCATGGCTCTGCTCCAGACGAAAGTCAATCAACTGGAGTCAAAACTATCGCGGGCCAGGATCCTGGAAAAAGAAGAGATAGCCACCGATAAAGTGTCCCTGGGGTCCACGGTTCATCTGCGTGACTTAAGCAGAAACAGGGAGCTCCAATACATGTTGGTCTCAGAAGAAGAGGCTGATTTTGCCCAACGCAAAATCTCCGTCAGCGCTCCGGTGGGACAGGGACTGCTCGGCTGTAAACCGGGAGAGGTGGTAGATATCAAGGTGCCCGCCGGTATATTGAAATACCAGATCGTCAAAATCTCCCGATGACGCCCCTGCTCATTCCAACCCGAATAATTCGGGATCATAAACACGCTCCCGTTGGTCGCTTCCATAGCGGGAGTTTTCGGTAATTTGTATGAGCTATTTTGTTTTTTGACCGTTATTTTATAACTAGCTGTATTTAAATAACATCATTAATGTTTACCGTGGATTTATGAATAATCCGGGTCCAAAGGGGAGACAACGGATTCCCCCCTTTATTAAAGGGGTAAGCTGTAGGGGTAACTTATGCGGGTAATGGGAATAGATCCGGGGAGTATTCGTACCGGGTATGGGGTAGTGGAAAAGATCGGCGGAGGCAGCCTCAAAGCAATCGCCTATGGAGTTTTGTATACTCCCGCTTCACGCCCCTTACCGGAGCGCCTGCATAAAATTCACCAGGGGCTCAAAGAAGTGATCATGGCTTATAAACCGGAGATGGTAGTTGCCGAGAGCATATTTTTAGCTCGCAATGTAAGGGTAGCTCTGAGCTTGGGGCAGGCCCGGGGGGCAGCTCTCCTGACGGTGGCCGAATTCGGACTGCCCCTCTATGAATATTCACCCCTGGAGATAAAGCAGGCAGCTGTAGGCTATGGCCGGGCGGACAAATCACAAATTCAGGCTATGATAGGAATACTGCTGGGGCTCTCCGGCAAGCTCCCGCCTCCGGATGCAGCGGATGCACTGGCGGCGGCGGTCTGTCATCTGCATTCGTTCCGCCTGAAAACTCAACTAACCACTAAACATTAGCCGCTGATTTTAGGTATGATAGCACAGCTAAGAGGAGTATTAAGCTCCAAATCTTCAGAGTATGTAATCATAGATGCAGGCGGGGTGGGTTACGGGGTTCATATCCCTCTCTCTACCTACTACCAGCTTCCCCAGGTGGGGGAGACGGCTAAATTATCGATCTATACTCATGTCCGGGAAGACGCCATTGTCTTATATGGCTTCTGGGAAAAGAATGAGAAGGATTTGTTTACGCAGCTCATCTCCGCTTCCAAGATCGGTCCCCGCCTGGCTTGTAATATACTGTCCGGCTTGCCGGCGGCTGAGATCCGCAAGGCGATTGTCTCCGCTAATTCCGCCACTCTCTCTTCTATACCGGGAGTAGGCCGCAAAACCGCTGAACGGATCATTATGGAGCTTCAGGATAAGATGCTGGCCGGCAAAGGGGCCGAGGAGTTTTTAGCGGAAACGGGCGAGATGTACTTTCAGGAGGCTGTCTCAGCCATGGTTAACCTGGGATATAAACTCGATGCTTCCCAAAATGCTGTCCGGCGCGCCTCTAAGGAAGGCCGTTCCAACTCCTTAGAGGAACTGATTCGCTCCGCACTCCGACTATTATAAAAACCTGACGTGGTCTATTCGCTATATCTTGAACGTATATACAAGGAATTTCCTTTTTTTTGGTTTATGCAGAGTGCCGTGAATACCCCGGAGATTCTGTGGTGTCAGATTCTCAAATCTGACACCCTCCCCTAATGGCTGTCATGTCTGAGGACCTGACAGCACAAAAAACCTGAAAAGTCCGCACCGTAAGGTGCGCTAAGTTCGTCTGCTGGGGGAACTGATTCGCTCCGCACTCCGACTTTATTAAAACTCTTTTTTAGTCATAAAATTGACTATCTGCGAAGATCCAGGTAAAATAACTATCCCGCATCATCCTGCTCAAACAGAGATGTTTAAAATAAATAGTCAATATACCAGGCGAGATCAACAAGAAGAGGAGGATATATGTTTGCAGAAGGATATAAGGTCGCCGGTTCTTTTACCAAACCGGTGATACTTGCCACCAGATTCTTTGACGAAACTATAGAGTGTAGCTGCGGGGCTTATGTTGTGTTAAACGATGAAGGTTGGATAATGACTGTAAGTCATTTTTGGAATTCGTTTATCGCCTTTCAACAGCATATCGAGGAAATTGAGGAATATAAACAGCGGATTGAAGCTATACAGGCAGATCAAAGGCTGGATGCCAAGCGGAAACGCAAAAAAATTTCGCGCCTTCCAATCAACCCCAAATGGATCATAAACAATTCATTCTGGTGGGGTAAAGACGATGTTCAGCTCAAGGACATAAAAACCATTCCGGGAGCCAATTTGGTAATCGGAAGGCTGGAACCGTTTGCTGCGGACGAGATAGAAATCTATCCGGTCTTAAAGGATCCCGCAAGCCTTAATATAGGGACAAGTCTTTGCAAGCTGGGGTATCCTATCCATCAAGTCAACGCCGCCTTTAACGAGGAAGATAATACGCTCCAGCTGGCGCCTGGCGCAATACCCCCGCTTTTCCC